>JAESQY010000029.1 GCA_016764915.1 Aliivibrio sp.
AATTTTTAAATAAATTGGTTAAGGATGCAGCTCAAAATCCGGGGCAAAGTGCGATTATTTTAAATCATGATACAACGGTGTTAGCGTCATCAAGTGAAATTGTTGAACAAACAAAATTAGCGAGTAGTTATCCATGGTTTAAATCCGTGTCACTACAAGCTGTGAATAAAAAGAGTAGCGTGCAAAGTTATCAATTGGACGGTGTCAATAAACTACTTTTTAGTCATCAGATTAAAATTGCTGATAAATATTGGTACTATATAGTCGGAGTAGATACCGACATAGCTTACGCTAGCCTTATTGATGCTCAAAAAGAAATCATATTTAATACGATTATAGCAATCATTATAAGCGTAATATTGATGTGCCTTTTATTACAATTCCTTTATAGACCTATACTTGCACTAAAAGAAACAATAACAGAGCTTTCTCAAGGCAACGGTGATTTGACACAAAGGTTAAATGTCAGCTCAAATGATGACTTAGGAAAGATAGCGGATGGAATTAATTCTTTCATTGCCAGTCTACAATCGATGATGCTACAAATTAAAGATGTCACTGCAGCCCTTAATAATAATATATATACTCTGAAAGAGCAGTCTGAATATAATACGACTATTTTAGATAGTCATGTTCAAGAAACAGAGTTAGTAGTGGCTGCCATTGAAGAAATGAATGCGACCGCAGGTTCAATTGCAATTGATATTGCCAATACAGCTCAACTTACAGACGACGCTAACAATGCAGGTTATAAATCTAGGAATATAGCAACCCAAGCACAAGATACTGTTAATGAGTTAGCACATGATGTAGAACATGCAGCTGATAGTGTTAATGAAATGAGTCATAAAACAGAAAGCATTAATTCGATCTTAGGTGTTATTGATGCAATAGCTGAACAGACAAATTTATTAGCACTGAACGCTGCAATTGAAGCCGCACGTGCTGGTGAACAGGGTCGTGGTTTTGCAGTTGTCGCTGATGAAGTGAGAAATCTTGCAAGTCGAACAAAATCTAGCACTGAAGAAATTGAAACAGCACTGTTCAGTTTACTAAAAGGGAATCAGTTAGTTGTTGATGCAATGACGATTACTCAAGAGCGTTGTCAACAAGCCGCTGATGGTACAGGTCAAGTCGCAGTAAGTTTAGATACAATGACTGATATTGTCACCGAGATAAATGGATTAAGCTCACAGGTTTCTGCCGCGGCTGAAGAGCAAAGCTGCGTCACACAAGAGGTCAGTAAAAACATGACGGAAATTAATACTATTGTTATAAAATTAAATGTAAATAGTAAACAAACAGTTGAAGAAATAAATAGTATTGATGGCATTAATAAAAAATTAGTTGATATTATAAGTCGATTTAAAATTTAACTGAATATTAACACCTTGTGTTATCACAGAACAAGGTGTTAAATTTTACAGGGACATACACTTTAAGCGCCGCTCTCACACTTTTAACTTCACTATTTTCATCGATTACAATTCCAACTTTCACTCACTCGCAAGTCTTTTAATTCCAATACTTTTTCTTGGCAAACCTGCTTACACTGTAATCATGTTCAACCATCCTGAGGTGTATCCTTTGACCGTGCCGAGAAGCCAGCTTATCTGCTCAGAAGCAACGCCCTACTATCACATTGTCTCTCGCTGCGTGCGGCGCAGTTATTTGTGTGGCGTTGATGAACTAACCCATCAGAATTATGAGCATCGTCGCGGTTGGATTGAAGAAAAACTCAAAGAACTAAGCGGTATGTTTTGCATCGATATTTGCGCCTACGCCATCATGCATAACCACTACCATTTGGTACTTAGTATTGATTGTGATGGCGTTAAAATCCTATCGGAGCAGGAAGTTGTAGAACGTTGGTGTTCAATGCATGAGATGCCCGTATTGATTCATCGCTACCTGACGCAGCAAGACACTCACCGCGGAACCAAAGAGGTTTGCCAGCACATCATCTCAGAGTGGCGCGAACGGTTATCTAGTATCAGTTGGTTCATGAAAATCCTCAATCAAACCATCGCGAGACTGGCGAATAAAGAGGATGACTGTACAGGCCATTTCTGGGAAGGGCGTTTTAAAAGCCAAGCCCTGCTTGATGAAAAAGCACTATTAACAGCGATGGTTTATGTGGATTTAAACCCGGTTCGAGCGAACATGGCAGACTCTCTTGAAACCTCACACTTCACTTCAGTTAAAGAGCGTTTAGCGGCCCTTAAACCTAAAGATATGACTCCTCCTTGCTTGCATCCCTTTATTGGTAACCCAACCAACGAGATGATTAAAGGTATCCCCTTTAGATTGGATGATTATCTCGAGCTTGTTGATTGGAGCGGAAAACAGCTGAGACCTAATAAGCGAGGCGCAATTAATGACTCTGCCCCACCGATTTTACAACAACTGAACTTTGAACATAAAGAGTGGATCAAACTCTGCACCACTCTTGAACAAAATCGAGCCAGTATCGTGGGAGAGGTAAAATCTTATTCTCACGCCATCCATAAATTGAATCGAATACGTTCCACAGGGATTAAAATCACCGCTGCCGCGTAAATACACTTCGCAACATACACTCAACACACCTGAAGAACGAAAGCTGCGGGTTTTTAGTAGTCAATCGTTACCAAACATTCAAATGTTGGCCTGTCGATACTGATTGGATTTAATCTTTATTAGGACGTCTGTCCCTATTGTCCTTTTCACTTTCCTTTTGCTGGGTTAGTAAACAGTGTCGCAGGCTCATTTTGAATCGTCTTAATAATCTTAGGTCCGTCAAGTTTATTGAATATCCACACTCCTTTTGGGCTTATGTTTGTGCCTGATAGAACTTCATACTCGTAAACGGTATAGAGATGGTCCATTATGACAGATCCAACCAATAGCATTTTATCCGCGCCTTCAAGCCCTTGAAACTGAGATAATACTTGTCCCTCTTTCTTACCGGCTTCTATTTTACATCGATAAATATCACTGGTTACTTCTATTAGTCCATATTCTTCTCCAGTAGGGCTTCTTAATGAAATAGCCACCACCGGATCGTTGTCCATCGTTAAGTTATACAAGTTCGTTAATACAATGTTATCGCCTTTGAATTGCGATGAACCACTATCTAATGTGAAAAACATATCTTCGCCAACATCCATCCCGTCAACTTTCACAGCAGCTCCAGCTGTACTCCAAAGATAACTCGCGCTTTCTTGGTAGAGCGACCACGGCATAAAGATGTACTCAAGAGAAGCTGCATAGGCGTCATCCAACACACCGAATCCAACCGTTCCTCCTTCACCATATTTGGTGGTGGACTCTGTTAAAAACGATACATATGGGGCGTTACGACAAATAAGTTGTTTTTCTATCAATTGTAAGAAAAAGTGAAACTGAGAGTACTCGTCATTGGCCAAATAGTGAGCCCTAAATGGACTTGGTGTACTCATGGGCATAGGCAATACCGTCTGACTACTTGGAATGCCTATTCCGCCATCCCAATTAAGCTCTTCAAATTGAGAGCCAGTGTATTCCGATGCGACAAAAAGGTCAGTTCTGATTTGATTTGGCTTAAGCTGCATAGGTAGCAGTAAATCATCTTCACCTGTTTTTACTTGCATGGTGCCCCATGGTCCAAAGCTAACTGGTTGTTCATGAGGGTTGGTCATAATAAAAGAGGAAGAGGCAGGAATAATGAACCGACCACCTCCGTGGTGATGGCATCCATCTTCGGCGCATAAACTTGAGGTTACCCAATTAAAATTACTGCCAGTATCAAAACAGAACTTTAGCTTTTGACTTGGTGTACCAAGACCTAATTCGCAGTACCACGGAGTGGCACCGTTGTTTTGAAACGGCCCCCGAATTAAAGAAAGGTTGAAACCCTTTGTCTTCTGTATACTCATTAGCTCTCTTTCAATTCAGTTAATTGCTCTACCTTTTCGTCATAGTGACTTACCTTATTTCTCCCGGTATTCTTTGATAAATACATCGCTTTATCCGCTCTGGACATGAGATTTTTTATGTCAGTGTCAAACTTGTTAACTTGTGTTACACCGATGCTTATCGTTAACTTTATATCTTGATTTTCTACATGAAAAAGACTTTGCTCTACAGCAAATCTAAGCTTTTCAGATACCGTAATAGCATCTTCTAATTCTGTATCGAAGAGAATTGCAGCAAACTCCTCTCCCCCAATTCTCCCAAAACAATCTGATTGCCTAAGTACATTAGCAACAAGATTTGCAGTATGTTGAATAACTTCATCACCATAGGAATGACCAAACGTATCATTGACGTTTTTGAATCGGTCGATATCAAGCATCAGCACCGAAAATGTTCGTCCAGTTAGTTGATACTCTTTGACTGTTTCTCTTAGGGTTTGTGTGAAAGCCCGCCTATTAAAGACACCCGTTAAATCATCTATTTCAGACAACTGTTTAAGACGCTGCTCCAATTTATATTGCTTAGTGATATTTCTTGCCATCCACACAACCGTGCGCTCGCCATTTTCGGTAATTGGCAGCGGGGTAATGATTCCCTCAAACCAAATCTCTTGAGGAACGGGAACATGATCTGGCAAATCAATCATATCTTGTTTATCGAACTTATACTTAACCACTTGTGTTTTGTTGGTACGAAGCGCCATCAATATATGCGAGTGAAATTCTTCTGCCATTTCGAGTGGAGCGACATCATATAACGTTTTACCAATGAATGATTTACAATCAAACCCTGTAGCGTTCTCTGCACCACCATACACGTCAATATAAGTACCGGACTTGGAAAAAACAAACACATGATCAGGGAGCGAGTCTAATATGGCATAATACCTATCTTTTAATTCCATGTAATAGCCTCATGATCATCATCCATTCCTGCTTGAACTAATGATTTATCATCAACATGTACCAGTGAGAACCAATCATGAATTGTTGGATTGTCCACATCAATGTTAAAATCAGCATAAAAGGCTTTATTGTAAACCGTAACTTTTAAGTCGAAGGTAATGATCCACAAACCTTCGCTCGACTCGCCCAGTAAACTGCCCAAACGCTGCTGTTCAAATTCATCTACCATTGTGTAAGCCTATTTGTACCTAGCCAATTGGTTATTGTTCATGTGACCTGTGCCCTTCCATCTCTTGAATGAAAATTATTGAGTTTATTCACGAGTATTTTCAACTTAAGTATAATGAATCCGTTTAATAATGCGTTCACCATTAGTTGACGTAAAGTAGGTATTATTCAACCTTTCAACATCGAAGAAACACCTTCATCCAAGTTGGCGTTCATTATTAAAAATCTCCATCTATCTAATCGTACATTACTTCGATTACTTTTTAATAAGGGAAACTCACATTAACAAAATATGAATGAGTTTTTTCTCTAAGAAGGAAACGGACATAATAATCTGCACCAGTAGTTTTAGACACCGAGTTAAGAGGACGTTGTTGACTAGATCAGGGAATCTTTCGTCAATATTGATACTCATGAGATAATTCCTGCTGAAATGGCTCTCATTAATGTCGGTGGTAATTTTACAGGGACATACACTTTAAGAGCCGCTCTCACACTTTTAACTTCACTATTCTCATCGATTACAATTCCAACTTTCACTCACTCGCAAGTCTTTTAATTCCAATACTTTTTCATGGTAAACATGCTTACACTGTAATCATGTTCAACCATCCTGAGGTGTGGCGTTGATGAACTAACCCATCAGAATTATGAGCATCGTCACGGTTGGATTGAAAATAAACTCAAAGAGCTGAGCGGTGGTAAGCCCCTAATTTCCATGACAGCTTTAATAAGATGCAAAATTATTAATTTCACTTGTAGAAAGTAGACTTCGATTTGTAGAAAGTAGACATCACATAAAACTGAGTGAATATACCGATAAATTGGCCTGGATAATCGCGCTCTTTACGGATATATGTTCAGTGCTACAGCCCACTGAACATTCTTGGGGAGTAGACAGGCTGGATCACCTCATCTAAGGTGATTTTGTGAATATCAGGGTGAAGCGGATTGGCGATGGCAACACAGCTCTCATGGAGGCCAATTGCTACACTTGGTACCAGCAGTAGCAACGCCTCTTTTGATTGAAGAAACGCATCTCCGATTATTTGTGTGCTTCTCGGGTATGGCATCTTTTGCCAATCATCTGGAAGGTCGTCTAGTGACAATGTTTTGACTGAAATGTCTGATGCAGCACTGTAAATGGCTTTGCAGTGTGATGCAGGTATAAGACGTGGTGATGGGTGGTAGTTCGCGGCCTCTAGCAGCGCCGCCCCTAGATCTAACCCGAAGTAAATGACGGGCTGCCCTGCACTGTTCCAACGCGCACCATCTTCAAAGCTGGCGCCATTACCATTGAAATTATCGGCGAATTTAATGTTTGTTACTCGATACAGCTTCATTAACTGTATTCACCAAATTCTATTTTTCTCAATGTTTGGCGAACCAATTCACGCCCAGCATGGGAGTCCATCAAATCAACAGGTATCTCGCCACCTAATGCAGGAATAGAGCTACTTAACCACTCAGTGGCTAAATCTAGCGAACCGTAGATATCCGTCGCAAGCATATAGACTCTTACCGTATCGAGCACGCTGTCACCAATAACAGTTGGCAGCTTATCGACTCGGTACGATTTACTAAGATTGGATTTATCTTTACCCAACGCCCGAGCAAATAACTCTCTGTTATTAATGGTGGTAACAAAGCTTTTTAGTATCTCGCCACTCACACCGTGCCTAACTGCTTCGAAATATCCTGAAGCTGTTCGAATATCAATACCTGGATAGAGGCCATTGAGCTGATCAGAGGGACGAGTTGACTCCTGCAATATAGCACTCATAACACGATCTCATTAATAAAGGACTATTTCAGTATATGCCTTGCTTATAAATTCGTCAATTTAACTAAAATTTATAGTAATTCTACGTACCGATCCTCACCTGCCATTTCAGCCACTCCACAAAACTGGACACCGCTTCTGAGGATGTGCGGCAGTGTAGATAATAGCCAGCATTGGCTTTGATAGGTCCGAACGGTGAAACCAATTTTCCTTTTTCTAGCTCGTTACCAATTAATGCAAGCCTTGCCATCGCGATACCTACTCCAGCTTTTGCTGCTGACATCGCCATGTCGGTACGGTTAAAAAAGTGGCCGCGATGGGTCTCAATACGCGTATTTTTTTCCAGCGGTATGTAATGTGAGAACCAGTGCTGCCACTCTTGATCGCGAGATGAGGTTTGCCACGGCATCGCATCATGCAGCAGAACCACCTCTTCCCATTTTGGGTTGCTGTTATCAATCAGCCATAAATGTTTATTTTGGTAGGCTTGGCTCATTACTGGCAACAGATACTCTTCTAATAGAAGTTCACCACTTTTTTTATGGTATGGAATTGGGCCGTAATCTATAGCCAGATCAAAATCTTGTTGGTCACTATCCACCAGCGCCCCTTCGGCAAAAATTTGGATCTGAATATCTGGGTGCTGCTGATTAAAATTTTCTAACCGTGGCACCAGCCATTTATAGGCAAATGATGGAGTGAGCTTTAAGCGAATTTCAGCTGGATTCTGATCCGTTAACATCATCTCTGCTAGGGTGTTATCTAAGCTACTAAAGCAGGTTTGCGCGACTTGTGACAGTCGTTCACCCTTTTCAGTTAAGCGAATTCCCCTTGAATGCCTTTCAAACAGGCTAAAGCCAAGCTGTGTTTCTAATTGCAATAACCGCTGGCTGACCGCCCCTGTGGTTAAATGCAATGCCTTCGCCGCGCTAGTAAAACTCTGGTGCTTGGCCACTTCGGTAAAAGTAATCAGACCTGCTGCCATGTTGCTTTTAAGATTTTTCATCCACCCTGCTTATAGTAATCCTATACTCTGTTAGTAATCTTTATCGATTGTTATCACTTTGTAAATAAAAGAATATGCCCGCATTGATAAAGTGTGAGGTTCAGATGGAAGTAATCGTATTAGGAAGCGGCGTGGTTGGATTGACCTCTGCATGGTATTTGACGCAAGCGGGCCATGAAGTAACAGTGATTGATCGCCAAAGTCGCAGTGGCGAAGAGACCAGTTTTGCCAATGCCGGACAGATCTCTTATGGTTATTCCTCTCCATGGGCCGCACCAGGCATTCCGAAAAAAGCGGTAAAGTGGTTATTGCAACAACATGCGCCACTTAAAATTAAACCGTCACTCTCCCCTGAGTTATACAAATGGGCCAGCCAAATGCTGCTCAACTGCAGTCAGCGACGTTATCAAGTCAACAAATCACGCATGTTGTCGCTGTCGAACTACAGCCAAGAGTGTCTGTCCCAATTGAGGAGGGAGGTGACGATAAACTATGAAGGTAAACAACAAGGCACGTTGCAGCTGTTTCGTAATCAGCAGCAGCTTGATGGGGCTCAAAAAGACATGCGTTTGTTAGAACTGAGTGGCACCCAACACACTCTGTTAGATATGGAGGGCTGCCTAAACCAAGAGCCCGGTTTGCGTCCTGTAGCAGACAAACTTGCCGGTGGCCTCTATCTGCCTGATGACGAAACCGGTGACTGTTATCTTTTTTGTCAGCAACTGACCAAACTTGCTGAAAGTGCAGGGGTAAAGTTTGAGTTTAATACCGACGTGCAACGTATCATAAAAGATGGCGATAACATTTGCGGCGTTATCACCAATCGCGGCACCTTCATCGCAGACAGTTATGTGGTGGCGATGGGCAGTTACTCCACTCAACTTCTCAATACCATTGGCATTCATATTCCAGTATACCCAGTGAAAGGGTACTCACTGACGGTTCCGATTAAAGATGAACAACTGGCACCGCAATCTACTGTGATGGATGAGAGCTACAAAGTGGCAATGACTCGTTTTGATGATCGCATTCGTATTGCAGGCACTGCAGAGTTAACGGGGTTTGATTACTCGATTCCTGAGAAACGCAAAGCGACTATTGCGATGGTGGTGAAAGATCTGTTTCCACAAGCGGGTCATTTTGAACAAGGGGAGTTCTGGACTGGATTACGTCCGATGACACCGGATGGTACCCCTATCATTGGTAAGACTCAGTACAAAAACCTCTATACCAATACAGGGCATGGCACACTTGGCTGGACTATGGCTTGCGGCTCGGCACAACTGCTCACCGATGTTATCAACAACAGTGAAAGTGCTATTGATAGCCAACAATTTGATTTATTCCGATATTCCGCATAATAGTCCAGTATTCCTGTTGTCATTTGAAACATAAAACTTGTAACCATTTGTAATATCAATGCGCAGGGCTTAGACAATAGTCTGATGAATCAGCAATTAACTTCAGCCTAATCATTCATAGCCGTTATATTGGCCATTAAACTCATTAATTTTAGCATTATGCGCTTGCGGTCACACCAAAGGCGTTTAATAGTTAAATACATTAACAAAGCCGTTACAAATGAACTAATATCTCGACCGAACAATAATAATAAAGCAACTTTTACTCAAAACATTTAAAGGACACATCATGCAATCATTTGTTGATTTTATAAACGGAATTATTTGGAGCCCATTTTTAATATATTTGTGCTTAGGCGCAGGTCTGTTTTACTCCGTACTAACCCGTTTTGTACAAGTTCGTCACTTTTTCGAAATGTGGCGTCTGCTACTGTCTGGTAAAAGCACAGACGAAGGTATTTCATCGTTCCAAGCACTCGCAGTATCCCTCTCTGGCCGTGTAGGTACAGGTAACATTGCTGGTGTTGCAGCCGCTATCGGTTTTGGTGGTCCGGGTGCCGTATTCTGGATGTGGGTTGTGGCTTTCTTCGGTGCAGCAACGGCATACGCAGAATCAACACTGGCTCAAATCTATAAAGAAGAAGACGAAGGTCAATTCCGTGGCGGCCCTGCTTACTACATCGAAAAAGCGATGGGTCAGAAGTGGTATGCTTGGATTTTTGCCATCTCTACTATTTTCGCTTGTGGTATTTTACTGCCAGGCGTGCAATCAAACAGCATCGGAAACGCGGTTGAAGCGGCATTCGGTTCTGGTGACATGATAGAAACCGCTATCGGTACTTTTAGTTTCGCCAAAATTTTAACCGGTACTTTTATCGCTATCTTCCTAGCTTTCATCATCTTCGGTGGTGTTAAGCGTATTGCAAACTTCACTCAAATCGTTGTGCCATTTATGGCGCTTGCATACCTCATTGTTGCTTTCATTATTATCTTGCTTAACATCGGGCAAGTTCCAGCGGTATTTGCAATGATCCTTGGTGATGCATTCACTCCGATGGCTGGCTTTGGTGCTGCTATTGGTTGGGGTGTTAAGCGTGGTGTTTACTCAAACGAAGCGGGTCAAGGTACAGGTCCTCACGCGGCAGCTGCTGCAAGTGTTGATCACCCAGCTCAGCAAGGTTTGGTTCAAGCATTCTCTATCTACATCGATACACTGCTTGTTTGTTCTGCAACAGCGTTCATGATCATCATCACTGGTGCTTATAACGTTCACGGCGGCTCTGAAGGTGTCTTCCTTGTTCAGAATTTAGCAGCAAACATCGGCGCTAATGGTCCTGTATTTACTCAAATGGCCATTGAAAGTGCGATGCCAGGAGTTGGCAAACCGTTCATTGCATTTGCTCTGTTCTTCTTTGCCTTTACTACCATTCTTGCTTACTACTACATCGCAGAAACCAATATCGCGTATCTACGTCGTACCGTTAAGATCCCAGGCATGATGTTCATTCTTAAAGTCGTTCTTATTACTGCCGTGTTCTATGGCACAATCAAAACAGCAAACCTTGCATGGGCAATGGGTGATGTGGGTGTGGGTGTAATGGCTTGGTTGAACATTGTGGGGATTATCATTATCTTCTTTATGTCTAAGCCTGCGATTAAGGCACTGCATGATTACGAAGCTCAGCAACGTGCTGGTGTGACTGAATATACGTTTAACCCTGTTAAGCTTGGCATTAAAGGTGCTACTTATTGGGAAGAACGCTACAACAAAGGTTTGAAGAAGTCTTCACAGAGCGCTCAAGCAGATGGAAAACCTGCAGAGCAATCGTAAGCCTTAAATAAAATAACGGTAATAAAAGAGGGCTAACCAGTGGTTAGCCCTCTTTTTATGTCAATGTAAAAGCAATTACTTCGTTCTTAAGTAATTAATGGTATTGGCGATGTCTTCAATATCTTTATGGTTGCTACTTTGAACTAGGTATTTACCTTTCACTAAAAAAGCAGGTACCGATTGAAGTTGCGACTTCTCCACTAACTCTTCTGAGAATTGAAGCTGAGCAAATACTGTCTCTCTCTGCTTCTCATCAAGGGTGTATGGACTTGCCATACCTCGGCTGCCGAAAATCTGATCTAAAACAGGCTGAAACTCTTTAGTCATGAACTTATCAGAGTCTTGAATCGCTGCAAACAGCTCACTCATTAACGCTTTATCAGGAACACCATCATCTGATTGCATTGCTGCTGTGTAGTAGATAATCGCGGCAAGTTGAGCCGATTCATTAAAGACCACATGCACTTTGTCGGTTCTCACTTTCGTTATCGCTTCAATGGCTGGGATCTGCTCTTCCATCTTACGACAATGTCCGCACACCAATGAAAATACCTCAACCACTTCTGCCATGTCACCCTGAGCAATTGCCGTTGGAATAGTGGTGTATTTGTCACCCTCTTTTGGTACATCGGCCTCACTGCAACCCGCGAGTGTCAGCAAAGAGAAAAGAACAATAAGAGTGGGTTTAAAAACAGATAACTTTTTCATTACAGCCTCGAATATATAAAGAGGCGCAATGATAACCTTAGAGCTAAGTCTAAGGTCAATATTTATTATCCATAAATCAGCACTACTCTGCTACGTATTGCTTTGTTCTTACATCATATTCAAATATAAAATCAATGGGTGGACCTGGTCTGGATGGGCTTGATGAAGAAAAGAACGATTTTTTCACTTTTTCTGGAATGGATGTTTGTGTTAATCGAATTAAGGGATATTTGCTCTGCTGATTATCTTAGTAGACTGTTAAGTCATTAATGGTACTAAAACCACCGCTATTTTCATGCCAGCGGAACAGTGGCGTCTTCAGCAAAAAAATACCAAGAGCAATGGTCACACTCTTGGTATCAAGTTACTTATTTTCTAAACGACTCATCTTGTCAAAGTGAGCTTAAATAATAAACTTATTCACCTCTTGGTCAATAGTGCGACCTATAGAGGATAACTCAGCGCTGGTTTCAACAATTTTGTTACTTGATACAAAGGTAGCTTCCGTTGAATCCGCAATGTTAACCACGTTACGCGAGATCTCTTCTGATACATTTGTTTGCTCTTCAGACGCCGTTGCTATTTGAACGTTCATATCTGAAATGCGCGCTATCGCTTCAGAGATTTTCGCTAGTGATGCTCCCGCTTCTCCTGCTTTTTGCACACTCACAATACTGGTCTCTTTACTTTGACGCATGGTATCAACCGCACGTTTTGCGCCATCTTGTAAGCTGGTAATTTTGGCGTTGATCTCCTCGGTACTGACTTGTGTTTTACCCGCCAAGTTCCTCACTTCATCGGCAACCACCGCAAAACCTCGACCTTGTTCACCCGCACGCGCCGCTTCTATTGCAGCGTTCAATGCCAGCAAGTTTGTCTGCTCTGCAATCCCTTTGATAACTTCTAACACGGTGCTGATCTGCGCTACTTCTTGATCAAGTTCTGCAATCACGGTCTCCGCAGATTCTAGATTGGTTGCTAAACCTTGAATAGAGGCTATTGCTTCCTCCACCACTTTATTGGTGACTTCCCCTTCTCGGTCAGCATCTCTTGCCGCTTCCGCTGCACCTTGCGCATTCATCGCTATCTCATTCGACGCAGAACTCATCTCTGCAACCGCAGTAGCAACTTGCTCAGTCTCGCGACGCTGTTTTTCCATCTCTTGCTGACTGCTTTGTGAAGTTTGGTTCATCACCTCAGCAATGGTGTTCATCTGGCCAGAGTTGGCTTTGAAGTCGATCATCATTAGATGGATATTATGCACAAAACTGTTAAAGCTCTCAGCAAGTTGTCCAATTTCATCTTTGCTTTCAATTTCAAGACGACGGGTTAAATCACCCTCACCTTGAGCCACATCTTTCATAGCAACTTGCAATTTACGTAACGGTTGCGTCATTTTCCCAAGTAGGAGACTGATCACGACCATAGAGAGAAAAATCGCAATTGGCGTTAAAATGAATGACAGATTACGGATTTCACTCATCGATGCATAAGCTTGATTTTTGTCTATCTCAACAGCCAGTGACCAATCTACCGTTGGCACTCCTGTAATTGGGAAGAAACCAACCAATACCTCTTTTCCTGCGTTGTTTGTTTCTGTCAATTCTGGCTGAATCGTTAAGTTTTTATTTGAGTAAACTTCTGAGATATTCTTACCATTTAACGACGAGTCACTGTGCACCAATATTTTGCCCTCTTTAGAGACAATATAAGCGTGACCAATACCATTAAAGTTGATCTCTGAGAGGGTTTCAACAATGTAGTTCAGCGATAAATCACCCGCTGCTACTCCGGCAAACGATCCATTCTGTCTGATAGGTGTTGCGGTTGAGATCAAGACTGCACTACTGGTAGCATCAACATACGGTTCAGTAAATGATGAACTCATGGTTGATTTTGTTTTGGTATACCAAGGTCGGCCTCGAGGATCATAATCTGCTGGCAGCTTCTCATTTGGATCATCCATGACCATAACGCCCTGTTCACTGCCAACATAAACGTAAACATAACCACCTGCATTTTTAATTAATGCTAATTCATTACGGTTCATATCTTCAGAAATTGGCCCCGTTGATGCAGCCACCGCTTCAATGGATGACAACTTACCATTTAACCAACCAGCAATGTTGCTTGAGGATGTTCTCGACATCTCTTTTAAATTTGACTGTAAACTGGCTGTCGTCTGTTTTTCTACCACATTATAATTGACCACGGAAAGTGAGGTAAGCGCCACGGCGATTATCGAACAAGTTGCTACTATTATTTTTTTTGAAAACCCAAGATTTTTCATATATTTCCCTACTACTGATAAAACGGACGCATTCATCACTAAGATAAATGTAAGGGTTTATTGACAATATTGCCAATTATAAGAAGGAATTATTTTCCTATCCTAAGATGAATTATAAAGTGCATAATTAAATTATAAAACTCACAGGATAATTTTATTCTCAATGAAATATTATCCATATTAATCAGTAAATTAAACAAACTCTCTAATTCTCATTCATAAGAATAAAATCAATTCATAAGTGCATGAATATGTGACGAATATTACGAGTGCGCATCCAGTCGCATAATGACTTCTGCTGATCTGCACCTTATTGAAACGTTTAAGAAAAATTTCAATTTGATAGTGTGAGAGTGTTCAATTTTTGTGCGTGATTTTTATAACTTATTAGACTTGATTGGTTTACACTGACTTTTTACCAACAAAAGGTCAGATCAATGTCTACACGTGTTTATGTTTTAGCGCAGTTTCGTCCCAAAGCGGGTAAAGAGTCTGAACTGTTTGAAATATTAAAAGCTTTAGAACCCGATGCTTACCGTGAGCAGGCCTGTATTCAATACATGCTGACACGCCAAATTTCGCACCCAAGTGCAACACGCACTGATTACCCTATTGTTTTTAATGAGATTTGGAACGATGGTGAGAGTTGGGCCGCTCATGGACGTCGTAAGCAAATTCAACACTTCTTTGATACTCAGGTCACCGCAGAAAATGGTTTGGTGGAAGATGCTATTGTCACAGCCTACACCGATGAAGGGTATGACTATGACGCGCCAGTATTTGAATAATACTCTACGCTAACGGTACTGATTAGCGGCCTATAACAAAAAGAGCGTGCACACGGCACGCTCTTATTTGTTCATCAATGAAAGCCAAACATTAATCATCACATCGTTAACAATATAACAAGAAATCTGCAGTGGCTTCATCAATAATAAGATCCGAAACAAAACCGCCTATTATCGCACCATAAGTGGCTTCATAATTATACTCACCACAGGCCATAAATATTCGTTGTTTAATCAATCTCAGTTGAGCCAAACTAATTCCTAAAATTCTCAAATCAACTTCACTCACCACTGGGTTTCCATTGATATCGTAAAAGCGCCCACAAATTACTCCAACTGCGCCTAACTCACGATAGTGATTCATTTCATCTTCCGTTAATACCCCGCACCGAATAAGCGGATTATCATTTCTTGAATTGCCAACCATGAAAAACGCTTTGTTGCACTGCTTTAGAATAGAAAAATTAGCTTGAATAATAGGTTCGGCTTGTAACTCCATTGCTAATCTTGGGTTGGATACGACCGCTGGTACATGGAGGCTAGCACAACGTCCGGAGAACTTACTGGCTATTTGTGAAGACGATTCAATCGTCGTAAAATCTGGTTGCGAAGGCATCGAGCCTAACATTTGAATAACCGTAACATTGTTTAATGGCTTTGGCGTCAGCTTGTTTCCCATCTGGTGAATGGTTCTGCCCCAGGCAACACCTAATACATCATCTTCTTGTACTACTTGGTTAAGATACATGGCTCCCGCTTTAGCTAAACGCTCACGAGGAACCGCATCTTGTTTTGCACTAGGAATAATAATGACATTTCGTAGATCGAATTTGTTTTTAATTCGAACAGCAGTATCAATTGAAGAAAAAGATTTTTGGTCAAGATTTATCTGCACATACCCTTTCTCTCTCGCTACTTGCAGATATTTAACAATGGTCACCCTAGATACTTTCATCAACTTAGATATTTCAGATTGATTCATCCCATCTTGATAGTAAAGCCACGTGGCTTGCAAAATGGGGTCTCCATCAAATGAGTTTAGCGATTTATCTGCTTTGCTGTTCATGATCTTGACCTTTCCAATTATATAGATTGAAAAACAAACTATCTCTAAAATTGACGCTACGTTGTATTGAATTATATTCTACCTACCATATTGTACAAATGATATTTTATTTTACAAAAGTTAAGGTGACTTATGTTAAAGAATATAGACCCACCTCTCAATGCCGACCTCCTTTATGCACTTCAATCCATGGGGCATGGTGATACCATTGCTATTGTTGATGCTAACTTCCCTGCGCACTCAAAATCGACTCATTACCCTATCAGGTTGTACAGCAACTGAAGTGTTAAAAGCCATTTTAACTCTGCTGCCTCTCGATGATTTCGAACCATACCCAATTAAGACTATGAGTCAGGTAGACACTGGCGATTCGGCAGAGTCGAGTTTGGATTTTTTACAGATAATTGCCTTGTCTGATGAACAAAGGCATCAATCACATCAAGTAGAACGTTTTGAGTTTTATGACTTAGTGAATCAAGCACAATTAGTGGTCAGCACAACAGATATGCGACCCTATGCATGTTTGACCTTACAAAAAGAGGTTATTTTTTAACCAGGTCACGAAATAACCACCCTCCATACACTTATGTTAACAAATTGATACGCAGGTCACAGACCGATAGACATATGATCAATTAGATTTACAAATGTAAACACAAACAGGGATTGGTGAATGTATGTCTGACACTCCAAATATCATTGAAATAAAAGGTGTTAAAAAGAAATTCGGCACCAATGTAGTTTTGCATGATATTAGCCTTACTCTTACTGGCGGAAAAGTTCTCGCTTTAATGGGGGCTAACGGTGCTGGTAAGTCTACCCTCGTAAAAATTCTTAGTGGCGTCTATCTTGCCGACCAGGGTGAAGTATTCATAAATGGTAAAGCGTGTAAAATTGACACTCCTCAGCAGGCTCGAGCTGCTGGCATCGTCACAGTACATCAAATTATCAATGACGGCGTAGTGCAAGATTTAACCATCGCTGAAAACCTGCTTTTAGATAAATTATGCACAGGTAAGTTCTCCACTTTTCTTACTCGTCAAGCCCTACATAGTGAAGCACAAAAAATTGCAGATATTATTGGCTTAACACTTCCTCTTGATCAACCCGTTTCGCAATTAAGTCAAGCTGACCGTCAGATGGTCACTATTGCACGGGCTTTATCGGAAAAGCCTCGGTTACTTATTCTTGATGAACCAACATCCAGCTTATCTGAAACAGAAGCGACTCGACTCTTTGATGCCGTAATACAGATGCGAGAACAAGGTGTTGCTGTTATGTATATATCTCATCGTATGTCTGATATTCGAACTCTTTCAGATCAAATAGCTGCGTTAAGAGAGGGGACAATTGTCGGCCTATTTCATCCGCCTCTTGACTACAACGGTGCAGTCGACTCTATGCTAGGCCATGCTGTAGGTGAAGTCCGACACAGTTACCAACCAGGCACAAGTGATGTTGTTGGGTTACATAATGTAAAACTTGAGTCAGATAGCCTCCCTTTTTCACTCACATTTAAAAAAGGGGAGATTGTTGTACTGACAGGATTACTCTCTTCTGGTTGCACTTCTGTTGTTGAGTCTCTATTTGGAATGCGCACTTTAGCCAGTGGCACAATCACTCTTAATGGATCTGAATGGAGAGCAAAAAACCCAAATCATGCCATTAAATCGGGTGTTTTTATGATTCAAGAAGATAGAGGTAACAACGCGGTCATTCCCGATTTCTCTATTGAGCATAATGTCAGTTTCCCTTTCTTAAATAAATGCAGTCGATTCGGTTTTATTGATACCAAAAAAGAGCAAGAACTTGTTACTAACGTTATTCAAAAAACCAAAGTTAAATACTCCAATCAACAAGACTTATTGTCTACTTTATCGGGTGGAAACCAACAAAAAGCCATGGTGGCACGATGGTTAATAGATACTTGCAAAGTCCTTCTGCTCAATGAACCTTTTCAGGGGGTTGATATTTCTTCTCGTCGACAAATAGGCGATTTACTGAGAGACACCGCTTGTGAACGCGCCACCATTGTTATCTGCACGGATATTGAAGAAGCCTTAGAGATAGCGGATAGAATTATTGTTTTTAACCATAATAATTTGGCAGGTATACACCAAATCGACCATATAGATATGCCTACGGTAATTCAACAAATCGCTTCTGCCCCAGAACAACTATTAGAAATAACACCCACATCGATGGAGAGCCACTAATGAAAAACTCGAGAGAAATCGCAATCAAATACGGCTTGTTGGTCCTGCTTGTTTTGATGTTTATCGTGTTCACGATTGCTGAACCCGCATTTTTAAGCACAATCAACATGATGATCATTCTTCAATCCGTCTCCATCGTTGCTATTTTGGCTCTCGGGGTGACCGCAACATTGGCGGTAAATGGATTTGACCTTTCAATTGGTTCAACTGCCGCGTTTTCTATGATGACATCAAGTTACGTTATGGTTGTTTTTGATGGCGGAACGACAATGGCCATTATCGCTGCCATTGGCGTAGGTGCACTGGTTGGGTTAATTAATGGATTTATGACGGTACAGATGCGAGTTCCAGATTTACTCGCCACATTGGGTATGATGTTTCTCCTGCTTGGATTGCAGCTTATTCCAACCCAAGGTCGTTCGATCTCTACCGGAATGAGTATTGGTGAAGGCGAAACAGCTCCCGGTGCTTTTTCTGAAGCGTTTCTATTTCTTGGTCGTGCTCGTATTTTCGACATCATCCCCGTACCTGTCATTATTATGATTATCCTTGCCGTTGTTACTTACTTTTTCCTTGAGAGAACCCGACATGGCCGAGTCATGTACGCGATTGGTTCAAACGAAAAAGCCGCTCGTCTTGCTGGAGCCAGAGTGAAACTTTATCGTTATATCGCTTATGTTATGTCTGGAGTCTATGCCTCTATCGGCGGGATTTTATTAGCTGCTCGAATTGGTCGTGGAGACGTCAGTTCTGGTAACTCTCTGTTAATGGATGGTGTTGCTGCTGCTCTTATTGGTTTTGCCGTTCTCGGTGCTGCACGTCCTAATGCTCAAGGTTCTGCTATTGGTGCCCTATTTGTTGGTGTACTGCTCAATGGGTTAACCATGATGAACACCCCTTTTTATACACAAGACTTTATCAAAGGAATTGTGTTAGTTGCTGCTCTGATGTTTACGTTCGGCCTATCTAAAAAACACTCTTAATGAAGAGGATTCAAAATGAAATGTTTTAAGGTTCTTAGTTTATGTACTGCACTATTTGGCATATTAGCAACAACCAATGCCAATGCCAGTTCAGACGTTCAATCTCCTTTTAAAGGAAAAGAGATAAAGATTGCACATGTTCGCTACCTCTCCCAAGGTGACTTTCCTGAGTTATACCTTAAAGGAGTAAAGCGTCAAGCTAAAGCTCTTGGTTTTAAGCTCGACATCTATGATGCAAGGCAAGACGCCTCACTGCAACGAACTCAGTTAGAGCAAGCTATCATGAAAGGATATGATGGTATTCTATTACAACATGGCTTCACTGATTCATTGAAAGACCTTTCTGATATGGCAGTCCAAAATGGAATTAAGATTGTTGCTTTTGATATTAATGCTCAAAATCCTGAAATCCCACAAATCAATCAAGATGACAATTTGATCGCTCGTCTCTCTTTAGAACAAGCGATAAAAGATAATGGCGAATCATGGAAAGCCGCATACGTTTATGTTCCAGGTATTCCTCCACTTGATCGTCGTGATGAAGTATTTACAGAGTTTAAAAAAACATATCCTGAGATAAAGGAAGTGGCTCGATTTGGCACGCTAAATAACCCGATCCCTAATATGATTGCAGACCAAGCTGCCGCTGTCTTCCGTGCAAATCCAGATGTCACAGTCGCCTTCTCTCCATACGACGAGTTTGCCAAAGGGATTAAAATAGCCGTGGATGAAGCTGGACTTTCTGATCGTGTGAAAATTTACAGCGCGGATATTTCAAACTCAGATATTCAAGCGATGCGTGAACCGAATAGTGCATGGGTAGCAACAGCCGCCACTAATCCGTCAATCATGGGTGAGGTGAGTGTAAGAGCATTAGCAATGTTACTAAATGGCGATAAAGTAAGTGCGCAAATCACCGTGCCTCCAGTGCTAGTGACTCAAAAGATGCTCCATGACAAGAACATCACTAATATGGCCGATTTATTAAAGAAAATGCCTGAATTTTCCACATCAAAAGTACTGACACCGGAGTGGATGCCACTACCGAAAAACTAATCATTCGGGTTTAAGTGGTGGAATTAGCCACCACTTCACCCGTTATTTCAATCATTTTATGTAGGAAGAACATCATGCCTGTAGATATACCTGTAGGTTATATGCCACAAAACGTTGACTCTCTCCCTTTATACTTAGTTGAAATGCTCCCGCCTGAATTACAGCTAGGTGGTCAGCCTGATAGCTGGTCAGTACAGGAAGTCGGTGATGGTAATTTAAACTTAGTGTTCATTGTGTCAGGACTTGATAAAACCATCATTGTAAAACAAGCTTTACCCTATGTACGAGCTGCTGGCGAAGGGTGGCCACTCTCTTTATCTCGCGCATTTTTTGAATACAATGTATTGGTCGCCGAACGAAAATACGCAGGCGATGATTTAGTACCAGAAGTCTATTTTTATGATAAAAATATGGCCGTGTTTGCAATGGAATATCTCACACCACATGTCATTCTTCGTAAAGAACTTATTGCCGGAAAGCGATTTGAAAACTTAACCGCTGATGTAGGTCGTTTTCTTGCCAGAACGCTTTTTTGCACCTCAGACATAGGCATGGAAAGCTGTCACAAAAAAGCACTGGTTTCGCGTTTTTCTAATAACCATGAACTGTGCAAAATTACTGAAGATTTGATTTTTTCTGAACCTTATTACGACGCCGAACGCAATAACTGGACCTCCCCACAGTTAGATGAAGACGTAAAAGCGGTTTGGCAAGACACCGCCATGATTCAAGTCGCGATGCGTTACAAATATAAATTTATGACTGAATCTCAAGCACTGCTCCATGGTGATTTGCATTCAGGCTCCATTATGGTTACCGAAAAAGAGACTAAAGTGATCGATCCTGAATTTGGTTTTATGGGTCCAATGGCTTTTGATATTGGTAATTACTTGGGCAATCTGTTTTTTGCCTATTTTGCTCAGGAAGGCCATCAACCTAATATTGAACAGCGCGATCAGTACAAAAAATGGCTGTTAACTCAAATTGAGAGTACTTGGACAATTTTTGAAACTCAATTTTTATCATTGTGGTTGGAAAAAGAGATCGGAGAAGCTTATCCGAACTCAATATATAGAAACAGTAACCACTCTATCGCTTTATTGGAATCGTCACAGCGAGAGTTCATGCGGACACTCTTTATTGATTCGTTAGTAAATGCAGGGCTTGAGATCAATCGTCGAATTATTGGCTTTGCTGGGGTCGCAGATTTTAATGAGATCAAAGACTCAGAGATACGTTCTCATTGTGAACGTAAGGCACTGAAAATGGCACGAGAATTGATCATCAACGCGGAAAAATTCGAAAATTTTAAACAGATCAATCAAATTGCAGCAAACTTATAAGAGATTATTATGAAAATTAATGGACAGCATTATCGTTCTGTATGGGTTGCGGACAATGATCGTACAATTGAAATTCTTGACCAAACTAAATTGCCGTTTAAATTTAAAATTCTGCAACTCGAGACGATGTCTGATGCAGCAACGGCAATCAAGGATATGTGGGTGCGTGGTGCGCCTTTAATAGGTGCAGTTGCCGCCTATGGGATGGCGCTAGCAATGCGCGAAAATCCAAGTGATGAGAATCTACACCTTTCATATGACATTTTAAATAAAACACGTCCAACAGCCATTAATTTAAAATGGAGCTTGGATCGAGTGAGTAAGATTTTGGTGGATACTCAACCGAACAATCGCGAAGTTGTCGCCTATCAAATTGCCTCTGATATTGCCGATGAGGATGTTGAGATTTGTCGCAATATTGGATGTAATGGTCTTAATATTATTAAAGAAATAGCCGACAACAAACCCGATGGCTCTACCGTGAATATTCTGACGCATTGTAATGCAGGTTGGCTCGCTACCGTTGATTGGGGTACTGCTTTGTCTCCAATTTACATGGCACATGAAGCTGGGATTAATGTTCACGTTTGGGTCGATGAAACAAGGCCCCGCAATCAAGGAGGATTAACCTCTTTTGAGCTGGGCTCACATGGAGTTCCCCACACTCTAATCGCTGATAATGCGGGTGGCCATTTAATGCAACATGGCGAAGTCGACCTTTGCATTGTTGGCACTGATCGTACAACGGCAAGAGGAGATGTCTGTAATAAAATTGGCACCTATTTAAAAGCACTTGCCGCGAAAGCGAATAACATTCCATTTTATGTCGCTCTTCCCTCTCCCACTATCGACTTTACTGTTTATGATGGTGTTAAAGAGATTCCAATAGAACAACGTTCAGGTGAAGAGCAATCTCACGTCCATGGTATCGATCCTCAAGGGAACCTCAGTTGGGTCAATACAGCGCCAAGTGGCACTCAATGTGGCAACTACGCTTTTGATGTTACCCCTGCAGAACTCGTCACTGGACTCATTACTGAACGTGGGGTTTGTCACGCATCTGAAGAGGGATTAGCCAACCTTTTTCCTGATCTAATCAAATCATAAGGAGTTCAATATGAATCGCGAAACATTATCGCAAGAGATCATCGATACCTGCATTGAGATGAATCGATTAGGGTTAAACCAAGGCACATCAGGTAATATTAGCTCTCGTTTCAAAGATGGCATGTTAATCACACCTAGTGGGGTTCCATACCAAGAGCTTAGCCCTGATGATATTGTTTTCATCAATTCGAAAGGCTATTTTGATGAGCACAAAGTGCCTTCGAGTGAATGGCATTTTCACAAGGCCTGTTACCAAGCTCGCCCAGAGTTAAATGCTGTTGTTCACAATCATGCTGTGCACTCAACATCTGTGTCGATTTTAAATAAATCAATCCCTGCAATTCACTACATGGTCGCGGTTTCTGGTACCGACTCTATTCCTTGTATCGGTTATGAAACATTTGGTTCTCAAGCTCTTTCTGACCGTGTTGAAAACGGGATAAAGCTAAGTAAAGCGTTACTGATGCAACATCATGGGATGATAGTGGCTGAAGTGAACTTACAAAAAGCGTTATGGTTGGCGCAAGAGATCGAGATACTTGCAGAGCAATTTTTGAACATTCTCTCTATTACAAGCGATGTTCCGGTGTTATCTCCACAGGAAATGAAAAAAGTGCTCGAGAAATTCAAATCCTATGGTTTGAGAGTAAATAGAGAGTAGCTATCCTTTCATTTTTAATGGTTTGAACATTTAGCCACCCCCTAAGTCCTAGGGGGTTCTTTATTTAAAACTCAAAACTCGGTACGGTAATCTCAACGCGACGGTTTTTCTCACGCCCAGCTAAGGTTTCATTTGAAGCGATTGGGTTATTTTCACCCTCACCGCGATAGGTCACTTGTTCAGGCTTCACCCCTTCAGAGACAAAGTAATCCGCAATCGATTTTGCTCTATTTTCAGAAAGTACCTGATTCTTTTCATTATTGCCTGACGTGTCGGTATAACCGACTATGTCTGCTTTCGCGTGGCTGTGGTTAAGCAGTAGCTTTAGCATATCGTCGAACTTGCTTGCTGCCGCAGATGTAAGCTGGTAGCTGTTTACCGAAAACAGACCTGCGTCAAATTTTTGGGTCACCGTAGTAAGTACGGGGGCAGCAGGCTCAACGGCGGCAACAAGTGGCTCTTCCACTTTTTCTACAACCACTTCAGCGACGGGTTCAGCGGCCATTGGTTCAGGCTCACTCTGCACAACCACGACTGCCGAAGATTGACCGAATTTATAGGTAAAACCCAGTGAAATCGTATTGGCGTCCATGTCATCAATCGCACCATCGTCAATGTTGTTGTACAACTGGTATTCAGCTCGGATCAGCATAGAGTTGCTCAGCTTATATTCAGCACCTAAAGCGCCTGTAAGCACTTCATCACTAGCACTGTCGTAAGAGACATGCGCAACACCCAATTTACCAAACACCGCAATCTTCTCTGATAACGGCAGTGTCAATTTTGGTGCTAACGTTAAGGCGTGCATCTTGTCATCAAAAAGAGCGCTTGAACCATCATTTGAGAAATTGGTTTCATAGCTGCCTAAATAATCATAACCGAGCTCTAGAGCAAGGTATTCACTAAAATCATAACCCGCATATAGACCGGCACCGATTGAATCATCGTCACAGTTTGAATTCACTTCACAGGCGTCGTTTAACCAACCGTAACTCAACTTTCCTCCAACATATGGGTCAGCATTGACCACTGAAGATGACATAATGAGTGATATAAGAAGTAGGTTGTTTATTTTCATAATTCATTCCTTTGCATATTTGATAGCTATGATAATGACGGGTTTTATAAGCCCGAATGATAACAAGTTGCGTGGCGTTAGTTTGATGAAAAACGCATGAGTATTAATAATAAGAGTGTGAGAAATGGGCTAGCTGCATATATTTTATAGATAACATATACTGTTATTAATCTATTCAAACCATCATCAATATCGAGCCAATAATGGAAGTCGAACTACTTGAAATTCGGAATTTCATCAGCCAATACTCCCCTTTTGATCAGTTACCAGAAGAGGCGTTAATCGAAGTCTCTAAGAGTGTCGAAATCTCATACTACCGAGCTGACAGTATGATCATTGAGTTTGGTGATAAAATACACGATCTCTTTATGATTCGTAGTGGAGTAGTCGAGATATATCGCCGTACTGGTGAGCTGTATAATCGGCTTGATCAAGGTGGTTTATTTGGACAAATGGGCTTATTAACCAATAACAAAGTTCGCTTTCCAGCAAAATCGGTTAAAGATACCCTTCTATACTGTATTCCTGAGAATATTTTCGAAGAATTTTGTGAGCGATATGAAACCTTTGCTGATTTTGTCGAGGTGGAAGGCAGTATTCGCTTGCAGCAAGCCGTAGAAGATAACAGTGATGATGCAAACTCATTGACGACATCAAAAGTAAAAACGTTACTCAGCAGAGAACCAGTGATGGTGCCTACCACCACTACTATTCAGAACGTGGCTAAAATCATGTCTGAAGAAAATGTCTCTGCTGCGCTTATCAGTGATCCGACGCAAACCGATGAAGGTGGAAATAGCTTTGTTGGCATCATTACTGAGCGCGACCTCTGTGCAAAAGTGATTGCTCAAGGCTTGGATGTTGATATCGAAGTTTCTGAAGTTATGTCCACCGAACTCATCTCACTTGATCACAACGCCTATATTTTTGAAGCCATGTTATTGATGCTTCGCTATAACGTTCATCACCTACCGATTCTCAAAAATAAACAACCGATAGGTTTAATTGAAGTCACTGACATCATTCGTTATGAGTCACAAAACAGCTTGCTGTTTGTTAGCAGTATTTTTCAGCAAAACAGTATAGAAGACTTAATTATTCTGTCAGAACAGCTCAAAGACTGTTTTGTTCGTATGGTCAATGAAGACGCCAATTCGCACATGGTGGGCCGAGCAATGTCTGAAATTGGACGCAGTTATAAACAGCGTTTGTTGGAATTAGCAGAAGAGAAATTGGGACCATCACCTATTCCCTACTGCTTCTTAGCGCTTGGCTCTATGGCACGTGATGAGCAGCTTATCGTCACCGACCAAGATAATGCGATCATTCTAGATAATGAGTACCAAGAAGCACTGCACGGTGAATATTTTAAAGATTTGGCCAATTATGTTTGCGATGGTTTGGCCGCTTGTGGTTATACCTATTGCTCTGGCGACATCATGGCGACCAATCCAGAATATAGAAAAACGCAATCTCAATGGGAAGCGTGTTTTTCTGACTGGATTGATAATCCAAATCCACAAGCTCTGCTGAATTGTTCTATCTTTTTCGATCTATATGGTGTCTATGGCAGACCTAAATGGGCTGAACAGTTAAACGCTTTTATTCTAAGAAAAGCCAAAAAGAACAACCGCTTCTTAGCCTGCCTTGCTAGAAATGCATTAAACCGCACGCCACCGCTTGGATTTTTTAAAGACTTTGTGATGGAAAAAGATGGACGACATAATAACTCCATCAATTTGAAACGACGGGGGACGGCACCTTTAGCCGATCTCATACGTGTGCACGCGCTTGCTATCGGTTCTCAATCTCAAAACTCCTTTGATCGATTAGAGGACATCATCGAAGCCGGGATTTTACCCTCATCAAAAGGAAAAGATCTGCACCATGCGATGGAATTAATCTCTTTGGTTCGCATTCGCCATCAAGCATTAGATATTGAGTCAGAACAAGAGCCCGATAACAATATCGAACCTGAGAATATGTCGGATTTTGAAAGACGTAACCTAAAAGATGCTTTTTTGGTATTAAGCAGTGCACAAAATTTTCTCAAGTTTCGATACAGTGCTAACAGCATGCAGGCAAATAATGCGTGATTTTACTAATCAAGAGGTCTTAAACTGGAAAGCGTTTTTGCAAATCAAAGCGTTAGAAAGTAAAGACAGTCGTTTGACGAATTTTTATAATACCAGCACTTATCACGGCGAAACCAAACTCAGAGATATCGAATTTGTTGCTTTGGATTTTGAAACCACGGGACTGGATGCTAATCAAAACAGCATCATAAGTATTGGATTGGTTCCTTTTACTCTCAAGCGAATTACATGCAGAGAGGCAAAACACTGGTTTGTCACACCGGAAGATAAACTCCAAGAAGATTCAATCATCATTCATGGAATTACCCACTCAGATCTAAAAGGGGCACCCGCCCTGATACGAATATTAGAACAGTTATTAGATGAACTGGCTGGAAAGATTGTGGTTGTGCATTATCGAAGAATCGAGCGTGATTTTTTTGATGCTGCGCTTCGCAGTTTGATCAACGAAGGCATTGTTTTCCCCATTATAGATACTATGCAAATTGAGGCAGACATTCAGCAAGCTCGGCCAAAAAGCATCATAGATTGGTTTAAAAACAGACGTCCTGAATCGATTCGCCTTGCTAACAGCCGTACACGTTATAATCTACCCATCTATCCGCCGCACGATGCGCTAACCGATGCCATTGCGACTGCTGAGTTACTGCAAGCGCAAATTCACCACCACTTCAGCCCTGATACGCCTATCAAGAAGCTCTGGTTATAGCTTTATTAATAAGTATTGGCACTAAAAAAGCCGAGTGACTCTTCATCACTCGGCTTTTATTCTTTTTATTGGTTCAACAGATTAACGAATGCGTTTCTCTGTTCTTAGTCCCAATATCAAACTGACACACATCACCAACAGAATAATGGTGAACGGTAGTGCTGTCGAAATCGCCCCCGCTTGTAAGGCTTCAATGGCTTCGGTGCCACCAACCCAAACAAGAGCAGCCGCAATCGCACCTTCAGTCAATGCCCAGAATACTCGCTGAGGAACTGGCGCATCCACTTTGCCACCTGATGTGATGCTATCAATAACCAGCGAACCAGAATCTGATGAGGTCACAAAGAAGACCAATACTAGCACAACAGCAAGTAGAGATAACATGTTGCCCATTGGTAATGCATCAAACATTTGAAACATCGCCAGCGGAACTTCTGTTAGCCCTTGTTCGCCTAACGTCCCAACCTTATTAACGATCTGATTGATAGCAACGCCACCAAATACTGACATCCAAAGCGTAGTAACAACGGTTGGTACAATCAAAACAGCGATAATAAATTCACGGATAGTTCGGCCACGTGAGATACGCGCAATGAACATGCCGACAAAAGGAGACCATGAGATCCACCAGGCCCAATAGAAAACAGTCCAACCATGCATCCAAGCTTGATCTTCACGACCAATTGGGTTGCTCAGTGGAATGATATTTTCAATATAACCCATCACCGTTATAGGAATAGTGCCCATGGAGACCGCAAAAGTAACCAAAGCAACAAACACAATTAAAGCAAGCGCTAACAGCATATTGACATTACTGATGATTTTTACACCACCATCAATACCACGTACCACTGAAATAACCGCCAATAGCGTCACCACAAAGATGATGATGATTTGTAGCATTAAGCTGTTTTCGATACCAAATACATGATGGAATCCACTTGCCGCCTGTTGTGCACCGAGCCCAAGAGAAGTTGCAAGACCAAACAGAGTGGCAAGCACCGCTAAAATGTCAACCACATGACCAGGCCAACCCCAAGTACGGTCGCCCAAGATTGGGTAAAAAACCGAACGCATAGAGAGTGGTAAGCCCTTATTGTAAGCAAAAAATGCTAACGACAGAGCCACTACACCGTAAATCGCCCAGGGATGAAGTCCCCAATGGAACATGGTCGCACCAAGTGCAAGTTTGGCCGCTTCTGGTGTGTTCGCAGTGACATTAAGTGGCGTTTCATACCATCCGGTAAAGTAAGCAACCGGCTCTGCAACCCCCCAAAACATCAACCCAATACCCATGCCTGCCGCAAATAGCATGGCTATCCATGACATCATCGAATAATCGGTTTTTGCTTCATCGCCACCTAAACGGATTTTTCCATATGGCGACACAATCAGTGCCAAACAAAAAACTACAAAAATATTGGCAGACCACATGAATAGGCCATCAAAAGCCCCTATGATTTGCCACTTTATTCCGTCCAATACGGACTTGGATGTTTCCGGCTCAACCAGCAAAATAGCAATTAAGAAGAGTCCAATTAAGGAAGCGCTGATCCCAAAAACAGGGTTATGTACATCAAAGCCCCACTTTTGAATATTATCTTGTCCAACTGTGTAATCGGTATTATCAATACTGTATTTATCTTTTCTGGTATCCATTGGTCCTCATTTAGAACAATTTTCATTCAATTTTGTAAATTTATTTTATGTTACTTTAATAGGGTATCACTTATAGATAATAAATTCAGACAGAGTGAGCTTTAGAAATAATAGCCTTAAAATCACACAAATGATGTATAAGTAGTGTTTATCTCGTTTGATTAGGGTTATTTAAATTTTGAGTTTATCTGAACAGCTTCTATTCTCTGCTTCTATTACTGGACCTATCTGTTTAATGCTCTGTTTAGGTGTGGTGTTAAAACGTATTAATTTGATTAATGAAAACTTCATTGATGTCGCCTCAAAGTTGGTGTTTCAAGTCTCTCTTCCTGCCATGCTGTTTTTAAGCATTATTCAATCTGAACAGAGTTTTTCTAGTAGCGCTACGCTTATACTTTATGGTGTGATTGCCAACTTTCTTTTCTTTATATTTACCCTGCTATCGACCAAAGCAGCGTTTAAAAATAGTGTTAACAATGGCGTTATTTTACAAGGGGGTTTTCGTTCAAATACTGCGGTTATCGCCTTAGCGTACATGGCGAATGCTTATGGCGACCAAGGGGTGGCTTTAGCCGCGATTTATGTGGCCTCGACAACATTGCTTTATAACGTACAAGCCGTCATCGCGCTCACCCCCAAGGACTCTGCCAGTGAGGTGAATACCTTTGCGTTGATCTTGAAAACCTTAACCAAAAACCCATTGATTATCTCAATTATGTGTGGGGTAGTTGTCTACTCGCTCTCCATACCCATTCCGACTATGGTGGTGGACGCAGGACAGTATTTTGCCAACATGACTCTGCCTCTTGCGCTGCTTTGCACCGGAGGTTCACTCAACATTAACTCTTTAAAAGAGGAAAAAGCGCCGACTTGGTTTGCTGCCGCGTTTAAGCTGATTCTTTGTCCACTGCTGATCACCGTCGGCGCGCTGTTGTTTGGTTTCAGAGGAATGGAGTTGGGTTTGATCTTTTTCATGAGCGCAGCACCAACCGCTGCAGCGAGTTATGTGATGGCAAGGGCTATGGGTGGCAATTCTGTGTTAGCAGCCAACATCATAGCATTGACAACGATTGCCTCTTTAGTCACCTGCACTTTAGGGCTATTTATACTTACTTATTTTTCTCTTATTTAATTTTAAAACATAAAAAAAGGCCAAGGCAGACTTGGCCAAACGCGATAACGGCATATAACAGATCGTCACAAATAAACCCGAACAGTTGTTATTATTATCTTTTCCATAATAGAAAACAGTCATTGCATTAATTTCACTCGTCGAAATGAGTCAGATTGGCTTATGATTAGTCCATATAAAAAATAGGGATTAATCATGAGCCAAGATCGCTTCTACAACATCATCACAGACAATCAATTAAGTGCTAAACAAAAATCTCAATACTTAGCCCTTGAAGCAGAGGCAAGTCTCCCATATCTTGATATTGACCCCATGACTCAACAAGCCATTGATGACGGCATTTTGTGTGACATGTTTGAAGGTCATGCCCCGTTTAAGCCGCGTTATGTACTGCCCGATTACGCCAAGTTTTTAGCGCAAGGTTCTGAGTATCTCGAACTTGACCCTGCAACCAACTTTGATGAAGCGTTAAACCTACTGACCATTCTCTATCATCACGTACCGTCTGTGACCTCGATTCCTGTTTACTTAGGCCAACTCGATACGGTGCTAATGCCGTATGTTGGCGAGTTGACTGATCAACAGATTTATCAAAAATTGAAACTGTTTTGGATCATGCTCGATCGCACGTTGCCTGATGCTTTTATGCACGTCAACATTGGTCCAAGCGACAACATTATCTGCCGCACTATTTTGCGAGTGGATGCAGAGCTTAAGCAGATCGCCCCCAATTTAACTTTTATGTACGATGCAGATGTCACCCCTGATGATCTGCTGCGCCAAGCAACAAAGAATATCTGTGAATGCAGTAAACCGCATATTGCTAATTATCCGATTCATGCTAAAGCCTATGATCACAGTGGCTTTGGTATCGTAAGCTGCTACAACTCACTGCCTCTCGCGGGTGGTTCTAATACTCTAGTCCGCATGAATTTAAAAGAAGTGGCTAAAAAAGCCAAAAATAGTGCGGACTTTGTTAATAACGTGCTCCCTAATTACTGCAACGTTATGTTTGGCTTCATGGACATTCGAAGTGCATTTTTGCATGAGAAATCCAATTTCTTTACTGGCTTTTTAACCCAAGAGGGACTGATTTACGAAGATAGATTCGCACCCATGTTTGGTATTTACGGCATGGCTGAAGCCGTCAATATATTGATGGAAAAACAGAACATCAACGCCAAATATGGTCACGATGATGCTGCCAATAAATTGGGGCATAACATCTCCAAACAACTGTCCGAAATTGTCGCTTCAACGAAAGTAAAATACGGTTATCGTGGCAGAGCGTTGCTGCATGCGCAGGGCGGGATTAGCTTAGATAAAGAGGTGACACCCGGCGTTCGTATTCCTTATGGCACGGAGCCGGATCCGGTGACTTATGTTCAAGCCACAGCTGCTCACCACCAATACTATACCTCTGGCATCAGTGACATTTTAACCATCGATGAAACGGTCAAATCCAACCCTGAAGCGATGTTCAATCTAGCAAAAGGCGCACTACAGTTAGGCTATCGTGAGTTTACCGCTAACGTCGCTTCAAACGATTTAGTTCGAGTTACTGGTTACATGGTGAAACTCTCTGACATTGCCAAATTTGATGAGCAAGGATCGAGAACCAACACCACCTTTTTAGGCACAGAAGCGAGTAAAAACACCGGTATCCTCGATAGAAAACCGCGTGTGATTGCTCTTGAAACATCACCTATTTGCCAGTAGATGTCTATTGAGTCAAACAAAACCGCGTTGGTCAGTAAAATATTGACCTTCTCTTGTGTCGATGGACCTGGAAATCGGTTAGTGCTGTTTTTACAAGGCTGTAACTACAACTGCATCACTTGCCACAATCCACAAACCATCAATCACTGCAACCATTGCGGTGATTGTGTGGCACCCTGTCCTGCGAATGCCCTCAGCATGATTGATAACAAGATAGTCTGGGATGCAGCTCTGTGCACTCAATGCGACAAGTGCTTGGGTGTCTGTCCCTCTAAATCTAGCCCTAAAATCACCCGATACACAGTGCAACAGCTGCTCGATTTAATCACTTTACATCAGCCATTTTTAAGTGGTATCACCATCTCTGGCGGCGAAGCGACACTGCAACTGCCCTTTATTATCGATCTGTTTAAAGCGATTAAAAACGCTGAGAACTTAAAGCACTTGAGCTGTTTTATTGATAGCAATGGTAGCTTATCGCAACAGGGTTGGCAGCGCGTATTGCCCTATCTAGATGGCGCGATGATTGATCTGAAAGCGTGGCAGAAAGAGACGCACCAATGGCTGGTAGGCAAAGAGAACCATCGAGTATTTCGCTCTATTGAACAATTAGCCAAACACAACAAACTGTATGAAGTACGCCTGCTCTATATCCCAGAAAAAACGGACCTACTGCAAGAGGTAGATGCCGTTGCGGACTATTTGGCAGCCCTGCCCAGTGATATTAAGATCCGTCTCAATGCCTTTCAACACCATGGAGTGGTCGGTGAGGCGCTATCGTGGGACAAATGCAGTAAGCAGCAGATGGAGCAATTGCGCGGTAAGTTGGTCAGTCGTTTAGGTCGCGAGGTCATCACCCCTTCTGTTTATACCTAGTGATTAGCTACACTTAGCTTCTGCTTAACCGTATTCAGCAACCAACTTAGCGCTTGTTCATTCAAGCTCAATCGATTACACACCATGCTGTAGGCCACTTGTCCATAATCGAAAGGCAGCGGTTTCGCGATTAAATCTTGCGCCTGCTTGGCCACTTCAAACCACTTCTTTGAGCAAGTAAATAGAAAATCTGAATGTTCACAAATAGTCGCAGCACTGCCAAAATCCGCCACGGTGATCGCTTTATCTCGAGGATTATATTGCTGCTTTAACGTCTGTTCAAAATAGGGCTGATTCAGCTCTTTATCAATGATACCAATGTGCTTGTAGCTCAAGTAGGACTCAATGGTGAGATCTTGATTTGCCAGTGGATGATTCGCGGCCATTAAACAGATCATTTCATCTTCAATCACACTCTCCCACACTAGCTGTTTCTCATTGGTTAACGGCTGGCTTTTATCATGGGGCAACACAATCACATCTACCTGGCCGCTAAGCAGAGCATCAAATCCGAATTGATCTTTAGAGTGAATTTCGACCTGCGCTTGCGGTGCCTGTTTCGACACAATTTGGCTAATGATGGGTGCAAAGATATCGAGGGTACTCTCACGCATGGCAAAGGTAAACGAGCCTGAAAACTCTGCTGGCACGAAGGCTGACTGATGTAGAAGTTCATTCATATTGTTGAGAATTGCATGTATGGCTGGGCCAATTTTCACTGCATACGCCGTTGGGATCAGTTGAGTACCATCGCGATAAAATAACTCATCACTGAGTAAAATTCGTACTTGGGAGAGGGTTTTACTGACACTGGATGGACTGCTACACAAAATCTCAGCACTTTTGGTCACACTGTGGGTCGATAACATCACATGCAGCGTAGTGAGATGTTTAAAGCTGATTCGTGAGAGCTGAATAAGATCCATAATCGTCCATCATATTGACTGTAAAAAGCGTGGATTATGCCGGAAGTGGCAACTCTCCATTTATGGCAAAGCATTCAAACGGGAATGTCGTCACCGCTCTATCACCTGTTTGTTTGAATGATACCTCGGTTGCCGTCACTTCACACAACCATTGGTTCATTTCTTGTGGTCGAGGAGCAGTAAAAACAGCCGGAGTAAACACACCAACGCAGATCCCTTTCAGCGGATCACGGGCTGACGGATATTCAAAAGCTTCAATGCCCGCCTCTCTCATTGTGGTGCCGAGCTGTTGGCAATGCTGATAGCCCTTGGGATCGGTTAACTCAGCCTGATAGGGCAAAAAAGCGGCTTGTTGTAATTGAACACCCTGCTCAGTACCGTAGCCCACTGAAAACAGGGTATGCTCAGTGCGAATCTGTGGTTTGATAGGTTCGGAATCCATCGAAGTCCAAAAAACAAAACGGTAGTAGGCAGATTCGGCTAACGTTACTTCTATACCTGTGCCTGCATAGAAAATACTGGATTCAGAGCGACGACCAAAGCGTGATCCCCAAGGCAGAGGAGGATAACGAAATGGCGTTTTTAGCAGATAGTGCAACTCACCACTTTCTGGCGCTATTGACGGTTTGCTCTCTTCTAACATCTGTTCGAGCAATGCCTGCTCTTCGAGTGTATCAACCAAATCCAACGTCGCGTTCTGTTCTTGGCTCTGCACCAACCGAAACAGAGTGCCACTTAATGGTTTAATCTCTGCTTCGCCATGACAGTCATGCCAAATCATCACACTTTGCCTCGCATGGCATCAACAAATTGCAATACCGAGACCAAACCTTGTACGTTCTCAATCTGCTTATTGGGCACGCCTCCTGTCACTTTATTGTGACTCTGCATGAAGTGTTTGATCCAGACTTTATCTCCGCCAGTAAGAGTAAATAGTGCTCGGGTCATCCTCACCAACAACAGTGCTAATTCCCCCTGCTTTGATTTTGGGTCTAATGACGGATTCTGCTTCAAACGACTGATCGCCGTTCGATGAACCCCGAGTACCGCCGCCAAATTCACCTGTTTCAGGCCCAGTTGATCTGAGGCGTTCAGTACCGCTTTTGCCAATACCACTTCTGGTGTCGCCGTTACTTTCTCTAACGCTGACATAAAGCCCTCACTTAATTGTTCTATTTGCACTAATTTTAGACCATATGTGCAAATATGACAAATTAGCTCTCTGCAGTCAGCTCTATTTGGTAGTGAAATCTTTTCGCTTGCAGTAAGAACTCAGGATGTACGCTTGGACTCCATGAATCGTCACCACCAACACCCATATGTTGATGATCAATCGACACATAGATCTTTCCCTCAGAGACCAATTTATTGGTGTGTTTAGCCTGTGCCAATTGATCTTGGCTGTATCGGTTAATGCTAAAGTGAAAATCACCACGGATGTTCAGGTTTTGTATGTTTAGCAACCGTGTATCGCAGCGCAAACCACTCTCTGATGGAAAGATATATGGGGTATGTAGGTCTGAAATCGGCAGTGTGTAATGGCCAACTTGCGCTGCGCTTAAACGATCTGGGTAGTTCTCAAATGGCCCTCGTCCAAACCAGTTGATTTCAGATGTAGGCTGCTCTGCAAGAGTAAAATTGATTCCAATGCGAGGTAACGGCGGCACGTTATCACTGATGTTTACCTCGATGGTTAGATTAAGCTCTCCGCTCTCACTGATCTGGTATTGCCAATCGGTGATAACCTGCAGCTGATCGTGATGGTAGTAAGCAAATTGCGACTTAATCACCACTCCATCGGTTTGCTGAATAAGTTGACATTGCACACACTTACGCTGCCAGTCACCGACTCCTGCTTCGGTCCATCTAGATACCCACGCATTTGGATCAACACAATCGACTTCGCTGGTGCCAATATCGTTATCTAAAGGGGCACGGTAGAAGTTATCTTGCAGTGCTGAGAGTAACTGCGGCTCACCATCCACTTCCCACTGCGCTAACAGACCGCTATCGCGGTGCCATCGCCACTGCTGATTTCTCTTGTTGTCACCATAAGTCACTGTGATCTCATTTTCGCTCTCATCGACAGTGATTTTGTTTTCGTTTACTAATGAACTGATGGGCTCAGGTAAACTCAGGGATTGGCTGTTTTTAAGGCTAAACTGCTCACTGGCAACTCGGTGTCTCGCTTCTGCCCACACGCTTGCATTAATGGTTTCAACCTGCAGGTTAAGATGATATTCGTAGCCTGTTTGTCGCTTGAATTGACTCTCTATCGTGACTGACTGCATCGATAGCGGCGCAATATCTAAGGTGAGATCACCTTGTTCAATCACCACCCCATCTTCAGTTATCGACCAACATAAACGCTCATTATCGGTATGACGAAATAGCGCTTCACTGGTGATCTCAACCTCAAATCGTCGGCTGTCGGCACAGTTTGAGGCGTCAATTAAGGAGAATTGCAAAAACTGTTGGCAATATTTCACCTCTTCAAGCGCTGGGTGCGGGGTTCTGTCTGGAAACATCAAACCATTAATGCAGAACTGTCGATCATTCTGCTGATCGCCAAAATCACCACCGTATCCCCAATAGTGCTCGCCCTGTTCATCCCACTTACTGATGCCTTGATCCACCCAGTCCCAGATAAAACCACCTTGCAGCCGTGGGTAGGATCGAAACGCATCCCAATATTTGTTGAAACTGCCTAAACTGTTACCCATCGCGTGGGCGTACTCACACAGAATTAGAGGCCTCTGTTCACCCGGCAGTGATAGCCATTTTTTAATCGACCACTTAGGCACCGCTTCAAAGGGTTGGTCTTCATCTACTCTAGCGTACATTGGGCAGATAATATCGGTGGCGGAAGTGTTGGCTCCTCCTCCTTCGTATTGCACTGGACGTGAGGGATCAAAATCTTTCGACCACGCATACATCGCATTATGTGTACTGCCATGTCCTGACTCATTACCCAGCGACCATAAAATAATAGATGGATGGTTTTTATCCCGCTCCACCATCTGACTGTATCGAGTCATAAAAGCGTGCATCCAAATAGGATCAGAAGCCAAACGACCCATTGGAAACATGCCGTGGGTTTCAATATTAGCCTCATCACACACATAGAGCCCCATCTCATCACACAGTTCGTACCAACGAGGGTGGTTAGGGTAATGCGCGGTTCTCACGGCGTTGAAGTTATACTGTTTCATCAGTTTTATATCTTGAATCATGTCAGTTTCATTGACCGCATGGCCTCGCTCGGGGTGATGCTCATGGCGGTTCACTCCACGAATCATCAGAGCTTGGCCATTGAGACACAGCTGCCCCTGTTTGATCTCCACTTTACGAAACCCGACCTGATACGTTTCCACATCAACCACTTGGCCGACCTCATCTAGCAGTGTAATCACACAGCGATAGAGGTTTGGCACTTCTGCGCTCCACAATTTCGGTTCACGCACATTCAATTGATGAAAACAGCGATCGCTCCAGCCGCCTTTTTCATCAATAACTCGGTCGTTCACTTTGGCATGTAGTGGTTCATTCACTGCCTGATAATCCACGTCACCGTTTGGTTTTTCAAACAATTGTGCTTGAACTTGGTATCCTGAGCCAGCAACAACCTTAGTGGTGATGTCTAACCAGCCGTCGCGGTAACAGGCATCCAAATCTGGCGTTATGTACACATCTTGCAGTTGATAATGAGGTTTGGTAAGCAGAGTTACATCTCGGAAAATACCGCTTAACCACCACATATCTTGATCTTCAAGATAACTGCCATCCGACCAGCGCATCACCATCACGGTCAATTGATTATTGTTGGCAAGCAAATGTTCACTTAAATCAAATTCAGCAGCGAGTCGGCTATCTTGAGAATAACCAATCCATACCCCATTACACCAAAGATGAAAGGCCGAGTTAACGCCATCAAAAATAATGCTTTGCTTGCGCCCTTCCCAGGACTCAGGCAAATCAAATTGTAAACGATAAACACCGGTCGGATTATCTTGCGGAACAAAAGGCGGGGAATCTGCAAACGGATATTTTAGGTTGGTATAAATCGGTTTATCATGGCCTTGTAACTGCCAGTTACTTGGTACAGGGATTGTGGACCAGTCTTTATCATTAAAGTCGGCATTCATACAACTAGCGGGCACATTTTCTGGCTTATCAAATAACTGGAATGTCCACTCACCATTTAATGATTGCTGATAGTTTGAGGTCTGA
>JAESQY010000030.1 GCA_016764915.1 Aliivibrio sp.
ATGGTACTGGTAAACGTATATCCATTAAAGATACCCGTGGCATTATTGATGCCATTTTAGATGGTTCAATTGATGATGCTCCAACTAAGATAATCCCTGTCTTTAACCTTGAAGTTCCTACGGCTCTTCACGGTGTCGACTCTTCGATCCTCGATCCTCGTGATACTTATCAAGAGAGTAAAGAGTGGGATAACAAAGCTGAAGATTTGGCGCATCAATTTATCAAGAACTTTGTCCAATATACAGATAATGATGAAGGCAAGTCTTTAGTTGCAGCAGGTCCACAACTGGATTAACCCTCACTTCAAAATTAAAATACCTCTCTAGATCTCAAGCCCTTCACCTGAAGGGCTTTTTTTATTCATCTCACTTGAATATTGCCCCAATTTCCGTCAGTGTTAAGCCCTAATATTGAGGGCTTAACATGAAATTTGCAGGCAAACTACTACTTACTCTGATCATCCTGTTGATGTTAATCATCTCCTCTGTTGCTATTCTGCTACAAACAAAATACGCCGAACCTGTCGTCAATCAGCTACTCAACAAATACACCGACAATACAGTTCATATCGGTAATATTGATTACGATATTCAATCGCCACTCTACCTGCGTATTGTTGATATCAACATTAAACAACCACAAACTGAAGCACTTCACATTGACCGACTTGAACTTTGGCTCAGTCCAGCACTGTTACAAGATTCAAAGCTGCAGTTCAATAACGTATTGGTTGATGGCATAAGCCTGCAAAATGGTCAGCCAGCACTCATTTTATATCCGTGGATTCAGATCAATCAGCTATCCGTTCATAATCTCGATTACGCTGATAATGAACTGGTATTAAGAGATGCGAGCATACAACTTAAAAGGGGCATTAATTTTAGCTCACCCTTCCTTCCTATTAATGGCAAATTTCAGTTTTCAGCCAAACAGCTCTACTGGCAAGGTGAAGCGCTGAACAACCTATTAATTAATGGTAATTATACCCCTAAACTGACCACTTTTTATGGTTTGTCCTTCGAATGGCAACAGAGTGAAGTGACCGCTCAAGCTGAGTTGATTGATAATAAAGTGTGGAAAGTCTCTAACTTGACCATAAGTAATTTAAATGTTGAATCAGATACCTATCAACAAGCTAAGCAGTATCTCGCTCATATTTTAGAACAAGACTATCAGTACCAACTGGAACGTATTGATCTGTTGAACAGCAATTTTGAGCTGCCCGGACTCTCCGTCAACCAGCTCAACTTATCAGCAACAAATATTGATTTAAACCGCTCTTTTTGGCAACAGAAAAGTACGTTAACCTTCAGTGCAGATTCGATTTTGTTCGAGCAACAGCTGATTGAAAATCCCATTGTTCAGCTCTCTATTCACGATAATAAAGCATCCATAGAGAATTTATCACTGAGTCTATTTAATGGCTCGGTGCAGTTAGCAGGTGATATTTCACCGACAGAAGTAGATCTTAAATCATTAAACATTAATCACTTTAAATGGATCGTAGACAATAATTTCAAGCAAATGTTAATAGAATATGTCAGCCACCTATCACAGCTTAATATTGACCAGTTATCGATAAAAAATAGTCAGATCATTGATGCCAATAATCCACACCCATTTCAGTTAACAACACTAGAGATGAGTGGGAGAGATCTTGTATTACGTAATAATGATCAATGGGGACTGTGGAATGGCGACGTCAGTACCAGTGCTTCAAGTGCCAGTATTGACTACCTCATCACAGAACATCCGTTAATAAAGATGAACAGTATTGACGGAGAATGGATTATTGAACGCGCAGTATTTCCTTTTGCTGCGGGGTTATTAGATATTACCGGTAACATCAATTTACACAGTGACAGTCAGCCTTGGTCACTGTCAGCCATTGGCGACGGAGTACCTATCCACTTTCTTTCACAATGGATAGATCCTGAACTCTCTATTACTGGTGATGCAGAGCTCAACCTATCGGCCAATGGGTTACTCGCCAATCGCACGGCTTTTAACTACAGCTTAGAAGGTCGTTTGATGCTAATACCAAGAAATCTCTTCTCTTCAATGGATGGACAACAGTTGTGGCAACGACAACTTAAACTCAATATAAAAAATACAAAAGATGCAGGCCTATTCCCACTCAACAGTTCTGCCATTGAAATTTCAGCCGATAGAGGTCGAGTGATTGTCTCTCCTGTTGATATCTCAGGAGAGGATTTCACGCTGTATGTTGAAGGTGTCTATGATCTTGTTTCACCGCAAAGGAGCTCTCTAAGCTACCAATTTAGCCAAGATTGCCATCAGATTAACCGAGCTGTAAATGTGAAAGAGATGGAACTCATTAACTCTTGTCACACTCAAGGTGAGCAATAACCGATTAGTATTTGCTGCCATGGGGGAGCAACATATACGTTCCTGTAAATTCAGCGCACTCCTCTTCATCGCTGTACAGAGCAACGGTTATTTGAAAACGAGCCTGACGACCACTCGCTAATCGTCGTAAATCACCACTCAAACTATCGAGTGAAGAGACGGCCCGTGGGTTACTTTTAATCGGCTTACGATAACGTATGTGGCTATCTGCCAATACAATGTCCCCAAGTAAATTTCGCTCTTTCATTAGCAACCACACTAAACCCCACCCGGCTAATGTCGCCATGGTAAAAATACTTCCTGCAAACATCGTATTGTTTGGGTTCAAATTTGCGTTCAACACCGCGCCAACTTCAAAACGATATCCGGTGTATTGAGTGATTTTTATACCCATTTTTTCACTGATTGGGATCTCTTCATTCCAACGATCTTGCAATTCAGCGCACCAATCCGGCCTTCTTAATACATCTGCCATCGGGTCCAACTGTTTTAACATCTGTTGGTGCCGTATTGGGCCTTTCTCATCACTGATTTCACCTTGGCTTTCGAAGCCATTGCGCAGATAGAATGGAATCGCATCTTCACGAGCATTACAGACTAAGCGTTTGGCATTTTCTTGGCGAGCATAAGATTCTAAAGCAATCAGCACTAAGGCGCCGATGCCCTTTCCCCGATATTGAGGTGAAACGGCCATATAGCGTATCTGTCCATCATTATCTGGCGTGAGATAGAGGCGACCAACCGCAAGAGGTTTACCTTTACTATCAACGATCATACGATGCTGACTTAACTCATCGTATGCATCACGCTCTGAGCCCTCAGGTTGGTGCCACATTTTACGTAATATTTTCCATCGGAAATAGTAATATTGCTTGAATTCATCATCAGTTTTTGGGGTAATTAAACGAAACATGAACTCCCTCTCACGCAGTTGTAAAATAGATAAACGACTACACCTGTAACCAAAAAGTGACAGGACCATCATTGGTTAGTGATACCTTCATATCTTCACCAAAACGCCCTCTTTCGATCGTTATCGGTTTGTCGGTACACTTATCAGAAAAATAGTTGTATAGCCTCTGAGCATCCTCTGGAGCGGCTCCTTTGGAGAATCCTGGTCGTGTTCCTTTTTTAGTATCCGCTGGCAGTGTAAATTGAGACACGACTAACAGGCTACCGTTCACTTGTTGTACATTTAAATTCATCTTGCCATCTGCATCTTCAAAAACTCGATAGCCTAAAACCCGCTCTACCAACCGATTAGCTTTCGCTTCGTCGTCACCTTTTTCAACACCGAGTAACACCAATAACCCGTGTCCAATTTCACCGACACTGTTGCCATCAACTTTTACGCACGCTTCACTTACTCGTTGTATCAATGCTATCACTCTCTTTACTCTCTATTGAATGTGTATCGAATTGCGGTTTGGTCAACATATCGTATTCACCCAAACTTGCGGTAATTTCAGCACCGAGCAGTACAATGAGCCAACATAAGTAGACCCACACAAACAAAATCGGAATGGCGGCTAGTGCTCCGTATATCAGTTGATACGATGGAAACTGAGTGATATACAATGCAAAGCCATTTTTGCTTAACTCAAACAAAATGCTAGCAAACAGCGCACCAGAAAAAGCGTGTATAAAATGTACTTTTTTATTCGGCACCAACAAATATAGTACCAAAAAAGCGCAAAATGATAGGATAATAGGCAACCAACTTAATAGCCAATGGTAGAAACCACTTACCAGCTCCCCCTCTAAAATGGATAATGACGCTAAATATGAGCTTGCCGCAATGCTGGCACCAACGAACAATGGTCCCAACGTCAACACCATCCAGTACATAGAAAATGAATATACACGCCGGCGTCGCAGCTGAACTCTCCAGATAAAATTCAAACTGCGGTCAATCGATGAGATCAGCATGATCGCAGCCACAAACAAAAACAAACTGCCTACCGCAGTCATCTTGCCCGTATTTGAAATGAATTCATTTAATGACCTCTCTACGGCTTCACCAGCCGCAGGCACAAAGTTCTCAATCACAAACTGTTGTATCACCTCACCAACACCCGAAAAAATGGGAAAGTGAGACAATACAGAAAGGAGTACAGTTAACAGAGGCACGAGAGATAGCAGTGTAATATAAGCCATATAACCAGCACTCACTGGCAAGCGATCATGCCCTATTCGCTGCCAAAGGTATCGAGAGTAGTTCAGTAGCACTTTCAATCGATGTGCATTGTGTGTCGAAAATAACTTATCCATACCTATCATTCGTCTTCAACTCTGTTGCACATATTAATATCGACCTTCCTATCGATTTTATCTAACTCATTATAGCAGATAAAAAAAAACCCTTCATAGCGTAAGCCATTAAGGGTTTTTATCATAACGAGTGAGTAGATTGGGTTATCTACTCACTGTTATGTTTATCCGCGATTTGCACGTTTACGGTCATTTTCCGTTAAGTGACGTTTACGGATACGGATACTCTTAGGCGTGACTTCAACCAGCTCATCATCATCGATGAATTCCAGTGCTTGCTCAAGTGTGTACTTGATAGCAGGAGAAAGAACCTGTGCTTCATCAGTACCAGATGCACGAACGTTAGTTAGCTGCTTACCACGTAAACAGTTAATGGTTAAATCGTTATTACGGTTATGAATACCGATAACCTGCCCTTCATACACTTCATCACCATGCTCTGAGAACAAGCGGCCACGGCTTTGTAGGTTAAACAGTGAGTAAGTTACCGCTTTACCCATACCGTTAGAGATCAATACTCCATTTGAACGCTGGCCAATTATTCCACCTTTATGCGGACCGTAGTGATCGTATGAGTGATAAATAAGACCAGAACCCGATGTCACGGTTAGGAATTCAGTTTGGAAACCAATAAGACCTCGAGAAGGCATCATGAAATCCATACGAATACGCCCTTTCCCATCTGGTGCCATATCAGTAAGCTCACCTTTACGAACACCAATGCTCTCCATAATAGCGCCTTGATGCGCTTCAATTACATCGATAGTTACCGTTTCAAACGGTTCCATCTTCTGACCGTCGACGTCTTTAATAATAACTTCAGGACGAGATACAGCAAGCTCAAAGCCTTCACGGCGCATATTTTCAATCAAGATTGATAAATGAAGTTCACCACGACCAGATACGCGGAAGCGATCAGGACTATCCGTCTCTTCCACACGTAGAGCTACGTTATGAACCAACTCTTTTTCAAGACGCTCTAAAATGTTACGTGAAGTAACATACTTACCTTCTTTACCAGCAAACGGTGATGTGTTTACTTGGAAGGTCATGGTTACCGTAGGTTCATCAATAGAAAGAGGTGGCAATGGGTCAACATTATTTACATCACAAATAGTGTCTGAGATTTTTAGTTCTCCAAGCCCAGTAATCGCGACGATGTCACCCGCGTTACCTTGCTCTATTTCATTACGTTCAAGACCAAGATAACCAAGAACAGTGCCTATTTTTCCATTGCGCTTTTTACCATCGGCACCAGCAATAGTAATTTGTTGGTTTGGTTTTACAGAACCACGTGCAATACGAGCAACACCGATAACACCTACATATGAGTTGTAATCAAGCTGAGAGATTTGCATTTGCAGTGAACCATTTACATCAACTTGTGGCGATTCAACATTATCAATAACCGCTTGGAATAGAGGTTCCATATCTTCACCTACGGTATCATCTTCCATGGTTGCCCAACCATTTAATGCAGAGGCATAAATCGTTGTAAAATCTAGTTGCTCATCAGTAGCTCCAAGGTTATCAAACAGGTCAAAAACTTGATCCATAACCCACTCAGGACGAGAACCAGGGCGGTCAACCTTGTTGATAACTACAATTGGCTTAAGGCCATGCGCAAATGCTTTTTGTGTTACAAAACGTGTTTGTGGCATTGGGCCATCAACAGCATCAACAATCAATAGAACCGAGTCAACCATAGACATAATACGCTCAACTTCACCACCGAAATCGGCGTGTCCTGGGGTATCTACGATATTGATGCGGTAACCATTCCAGTTAATTGCAGTGTTTTTTGCCAGGATGGTGATGCCACGCTCTTTCTCGATATCATTCGAGTCCATTACACGTTCTTCAGACTCACCACGATATTCTAGGGTACCTGACTGTTGTAACAGCTTATCAACCAACGTAGTCTTACCGTGGTCAACGTGCGCGATAATCGCGATATTTCTTAGTTTATCAATCTGTGGAGTAGACATGGATTCAAATTCACTCAGAGCATGTAGCTACCACCATTGGCGCTACTTAGTTTAAAAACGGTCAATAATTTAACAGATTTTAAGACAAAACCCACGGAATATGTGATTTAATCCACAATCTTTTTTCCTGACTTTTACCAAAACTCAAAATAACAACACCTAAACCACTGATTAATAGCAATAAATACATATTAACGTCAATAATAATAAAAATGAAAAAGGTTAAAAAAACAGCACTCAAACCATCAATTTCTTTTTTTTGAACACGATATTTATCAAAAAAACAGTTCACTGTTGCTTTATCATGGTGCTTAATATCCCACCAGCACCAAACTGGTGCATGGAAGATCAATAATGGTGCAATTAAGCTTGTTATTTTCATTATGAAAAACATAAGTGATTGATTTTAATCATTTATAATCGTTGGCACGATTTTCGCTATGTACTATCCAGTAATTAAATTTATAACACCGGAGGTTACCCCAGATGTCAGTTGATAACGTATTAGCACTGATCCAAGAGAACGAAGTTAAATTTATAGACTTACGTTTTACCGATACAAAAGGTAAAGAACAGCACATCTCTATCCCATCTCACCAGATAAATGCTGATTTCTTTGAAGAAGGTAAGATGTTTGATGGCTCTTCTGTTGCTGGCTGGAAAGGAATCAATGAATCAGACATGGTAATGATGCCTGACGCATCGAGCGCCGTGCTTGACCCATTTACTGAAACTGCAACTCTTAACATCCGTTGTGACATTCTTGAACCAACAACAATGCAAGGTTATGACCGTGACCCACGTTCAATTGCCAAGCGTTCTGAAGAGTACTTACGTTCAACGGGTATTGCTGACACTGTCTTAATCGGCCCAGAACCTGAATTTTTCCTTTTTGATGATGTTAAATTCAAGACAGATATGTCTGGTTCTTTCTTCAAAATTGACGATGTTGAAGCCGCTTGGAACTCAGGTTCTGACTTCGAAGGTGGAAACAAAGGTCACCGACCAGGTGTTAAAGGTGGTTACTTCCCAGTTGCTCCAGTTGATTCATCTCAGGACATTCGTTCTGCAATGTGTCTTGTTATGGAAGAGATGGGTCTTGTTGTTGAAGCTCATCATCACGAAGTAGCGACTGCGGGGCAAAACGAAATTGCCACCCGCTTCAATACTCTAACAATAAAAGCGGATGAAACCCAAATCTACAAGTACGTTGTGCACAACGTTGCTCATGCATTTGGCAAAACAGCGACCTTTATGCCAAAACCTTTAGTTGGTGATAATGGTTCTGGTATGCACGTTCACCAGTCTCTTGTTAAAGATGGTGTCAACCTGTTTGCTGGCGATAAATATGGCGGTCTTTCTGACCTCGCTATCTACTACATCGGCGGTATCATCAAACACGCTCGTGCAATTAACGCATTTTCAAACCCAGCAACAAACTCTTATAAGCGTTTGGTTCCTGGCTTCGAAGCACCTGTTATGCTTGCATACTCTGCACGTAACCGTTCAGCTTCTATCCGTATCCCAATTGTGCCAAGCCCTAAAGCACGTCGTATCGAAGTGCGTTTCGGTGATCCGGCTGCCAACCCATACCTTTGCTACTCAGCAATGCTAATGGCCGGCCTTGACGGAATTAAAAATAAGATTCACCCTGGCGACGCTATGGACAAAGATCTGTATGACCTTCCAGCAGAAGAAGCAGCAGAAA
>JAESQY010000031.1 GCA_016764915.1 Aliivibrio sp.
TAAAAGGCTCGCTTTATTTTGATTACAAATTAAACTTATTGTTGACTTAAAAGAGAATTGTTATGTCTATTACTAACGAGCAAATCCTAGACGCAGTTGCAGAAATGTCTGTAATGCAAGTTGTTGAGCTTATCGAAGCTATGGAAGAAAAATTTGGTGTTACTGCAGCGGCTGCTGTAGTTGCAGGCCCAGCAGGTGGCGAAGCTGCTGTTGAGCAGACTGAATTTGACGTAATTCTAACCGCAATTGGCGGACAAAAAGTACAGGTTATCAAAGCTGTACGTGCCGCTACGGGTCTTGGTCTTAAAGAAGCTAAAGGTCTTGTAGATGGAGCTCCTGCTCCTCTAAAAGAAGCTGTTTCTAAAGAAGAAGCTGAAACACTTAAAGCTGCTCTAGAAGAAGCTGGTGCTTCTGTTGAAATTAAGTAATATTTACTTAATTTCCTAGCCTTAATTGGCTATGGCTGGTGGTTAATTAACCACCGGCCTTTTTTGCTCTGTAGGGTGTGTGTGATTTTCACACTGTTTTGCCTCCTCACACCTAAGCAAAAAACAGCAATTGTTGTATTGATTGTTGGACTACAGCAAACAGTGTTATTAGTCACTGTCCTACCCCTTTTAATTGAAGAAAAGGTGGACAGTTAGGGTCACTTATCAGCTAGCTGAGGAACCCCATGGTTTACTCTTATACCGAGAAAAAGCGCATCCGTAAGGACTTTGGTAAGCGTCCACAAGTGTTGGACATACCATACTTGCTATCTATCCAACTCGACTCTTTTAAAAAGTTTATCGAGCAGGATCCAGAAGGGCAACATGGTCTTGAAGCTGCCTTCCGTTCTGTTTTTCCAATTCAGAGCTATAATGGCAATTCAGAGCTGCAATACGTTAGCTATCGTCTTGGTGAGCCTGTATTCGATGTTAAAGAATGTCAAGTTCGTGGTGTCACTTATTCGGCACCGCTACGCGTAAAATTACGTTTAGTTGTTTACGATCGTGATGCACCGGCAGGTACTGTAAAAGACATTAAAGAACAAGAAGTCTACATGGGCGAAATGCCGCTTATGACTGACAATGGTACCTTTGTAATTAATGGTACTGAGAGGGTTATCGTATCCCAGCTGCACAGAAGCCCAGGCGTATTCTTCGACAGCGATAAGGGTAAAACTCACTCATCGGGTAAAGTTCTATATAACGCACGCGTTATTCCATATCGTGGTTCATGGTTGGATTTTGAATTTGATCCGAAAGACAGCTTATTTGTTCGTATTGACCGTCGTCGTAAATTACCAGCAACAATCATCTTACGTGCTCTGAATAAGACAACGGAAGAGATCCTTGATCTATTCTTCGATACAATAACGTTCGAAGTTAAAGATCAAAGCTTGATGATGGAGTTGATTCCTGAACGTCTACGTGGTGAAACAGCAACCTTTGATATTGCTGTTGATGGCACTGTATATGTTGAAGCTGGACGTCGTATTACTGCTCGACATATCCGTCAACTTACAAAAGACAACATCACGCACATTGAAGCACCTATTGATTATATCTTAGACAAAGTTTCAGCACGTGATTATGTTAACGAAGAAACTGGTGAACTGATTGTTTCGGCTAACGAAGAGTTAAGCTTAGAAGCATTAGCAAACTTATCCCAAGCCGGTCATAAGAAAATTGAAGTTCTATTTATCAATGATCTTGACCACGGACCATACATTTCAAACACATTACGTGTTGATAGTACTGTTGACCGTTTATCTGCGTTAGTTGAAATCTACCGTATGATGCGTCCTGGTGAGCCACCAACAAAAGACGCAGCTGAAGGCTTGTTCAAGAGTTTGTTCTTCTCTGAAGAGCGCTATGATCTGTCAACCGTTGGTCGTATGAAGTTTAACAGCTCAATCGGTCGTGATGAAATTACAGGATCTGGCATCTTAAATGAAGATGACATTATCCAAGTAATGCGCAAATTAGTTGGCATTCGTAACGGTATTGGCGAAGTAGATGATATTGATCATCTTGGTAACCGTCGTATTCGTTCTGTTGGCGAAATGGCTGAAAATCAGTTCCGTGTTGGTCTAGTTCGTGTTGAGCGTGCAGTAAGAGAACGTCTAAGCTTAGGTGATCTTGATGCAATCATGCCTCAAGATTTGATTAATGCTAAGCCTATATCTGCGGCAGTAAAAGAGTTTTTCGGCTCTTCTCAATTGTCTCAGTTTATGGATCAGAACAACCCGCTATCAGAAGTTACTCACAAACGTCGTATCTCGGCGCTTGGTCCAGGTGGTCTGACTCGCGAGCGTGCTGGTTTTGAAGTCCGAGATGTTCACGCAACGCATTATGGTCGTTTATGTCCGATTGAGACCCCTGAAGGTCCAAACATTGGTCTAATCAATTCATTATCTGCTTTTGCAAGATGTAACTCGTATGGTTTCCTTGAGACTCCTTATCGTAAGCTCGTCGATGGCAAAGTAACTGATCAAATCGATTACTTGTCTGCAATTGACGAAGGACAGTACATCATTGCTCAGGCAAATGCCTCTTTGACTGCTGAAGGTTCTTTTGAGGATGAACTAGTAACTGCTCGTCAAAAAGGCGACTCTGGTTTATACCCTCGTGAGCAAGTTCAGTATATGGACGTTGCAACCAACCAGGTTGTTTCGATTGCAGCATCGTTAATTCCGTTCCTAGAACACGATGATGCGAACCGTGCATTGATGGGTGCGAACATGCAACGTCAGGCTGTGCCAACACTACGCGCTGATAAGCCGTTAGTTGGTACTGGTATTGAGCGTACTGTTGCTGTGGATTCAGGTGTAACAGAGGTCGCTAAACGTGGCGGTCATGTTCAATCTGTTGATGCATCACGTATTGTAGTTAAAGTTAATGAAGCAGAGTTGGTCCCAGGTGAAGCTGGTATCGATATCTACAACTTAACCAAATATACTCGTTCTAACCAAACACATGTATCAACCAGCGTCCTACTGTGATGCCTGGTGAACCTGTTGCTCGTGGTGATGTTCTTGCGGATGGCCCTTCTACGGACCTCGGTGAACTTGCTCTTGGTCAGAATATGCGTATCGCATTCATGCCTTGGAATGGTTATAACTTCGAGGATTCAATCCTTGTGTCTGAGCGTGTAGTTCAGGAAGACCGTTTCACGACAATTCATATCCAAGAGTTATCATGTGTAGCACGTGATACTAAACTTGGAAGCGAAGAAATTACTGCTGATATTCCAAATGTGGGTGAAGCAGCACTTTCTAAGCTTGATGAATCTGGTGTGGTATACATTGGTGCTGAAGTTAATGGCGGAGACATCTTAGTTGGTAAAGTTACGCCTAAAGGCGAAACTCAACTGACACCTGAAGAGAAGCTATTACGAGCTATCTTCGGTGAAAAAGCGTCTGATGTTAAAGACTCATCACTACGTGTTCCAAATAGTGTTTCTGGTACTATCATTGATGTACAAGTATTTACACGTGATGGCGTTGAAAAAGATAAGCGTGCTTTAGAAATTGAAGCGATGCAGTTGAAAGAAGCTAAGAAAGATATTACCGAAGAGTTCCAAATTCTTGAAGGTGGTCTTTTGGCTCGTGTGCAAACACTACTTCTTTCAGCAGGTTACAGCGAAGAGAGACTTGCGACTATTGGTCGTAAACATTGGCTTGAGCAGACACTGGATGATGAAGATCAGCAGAATCAACTTGAGCAACTTGCTGAGCAGTTCGACGAACTTAAGGCCGAATTTGATAAAAAATTCGATACCAAGCGTCGTAAGATTACTCAAGGTGATGATTTAGCACCGGGTGTTCTTAAGATTGTTAAGGTCTATCTTGCCGTTAAACGTCGCATTCAACCTGGTGATAAGATGGCAGGTCGTCATGGTAACAAAGGTGTAATCTCTAAGATTAACCCTGTTGAAGATATGCCGTATGACGAAACCGGACGTCCAGTCGATATTGTACTTAACCCATTGGGTGTACCTTCACGAATGAACATCGGTCAGATCCTTGAAACACATATGGGTCTAGCTGCACGTGGTATTGGTGATAAACTGAACAAGATGCTTAAAGAACAACAGGAACTACATAGGTTCCGTAATTTCTTGCAGAAAGTTTATGATCTTGGCGAAACACGTCAGAATATCGATATTGCTGAGTTAACTGATGACGAGGTAAGAACGTTAGTTCAGAACCTTCGTGGTGGTCTTCCTATAGCGACTCCAGTATTTGATGGTGCTTCAGAAGTATCAATTAAAGAACTGTTGAAGCTGGCAGATCTGCCTGAATCTGGTCAGTTAAATCTGTTTGATGGTCGAACTGGTGATAAATTTGAGCGTCCAGTAACTGTTGGTTACATGTATATGCTTAAATTGAACCACTTAGTTGATGACAAGATGCACGCGCGTTCAACTGGCTCTTACAGTTTAGTTACTCAGCAGCCGTTGGGTGGTAAAGCTCAGTTTGGTGGTCAGCGTTTCGGAGAGATGGAAGTATGGGCACTAGAAGCATATGGTGCTGCTTATACTCTTCAAGAGATGCTAACTGTTAAGTCAGATGATGTGAATGGCCGAACTAAGATGTATAAAAACATCGTAGATGGCGATCATCGTATGGAACCTGGTATGCCAGAATCATTCAACGTATTGTTGAAAGAGATTCGCTCACTAGGTATCAACATCGAACTAGAAGATAAATAATCTCAGTAATTGAGATTATTGAACGAACTTGAAGGCGCTCAGCCTGAGCGCCTTTTTTGGTACCTCCTTACAGGAGCCGAATGTGAAAGACTTATTAAAGTTTCTGAAAGCACAGCATAAGACCGAAGAATTTGATGCTATAAAAATCGGTCTAGCATCACCAGATATGATCCGTTCATGGTCTTTTGGTGAAGTGAAGAAACCAGAAACCATTAACTATCGTACCTTTAAGCCAGAACGTGATGGATTATTCTGTGCGCGTATCTTTGGCCCAGTTAAAGACTACGAGTGTCTTTGTGGCAAATATAAACGCCTAAAGCACCGTGGTGTTATCTGTGAAAAATGTGGCGTTGAAGTAACGCAAACTAAAGTACGTCGTGACCGTATGGGTCATATCGAACTTGCGTCTCCTGTTGCACACATCTGGTTCCTAAAGTCACTTCCATCTCGTATTGGTTTGTTAATGGACATGCCATTACGAGATATCGAACGTGTACTTTACTTTGAATCATATGTGGTTACTGAACCCGGTATGACTGATCTTGAAAGCAGTCAGATACTTACTGAAGAAGAGTATTTAGACAAGCTTGAAGAGTGGGGTGATGAATTCACCGCAAAGATGGGCGCTGAAGCGATTAAAGATCTGCTATCTACAATGAATATGCAGGCTGAAATCGAACAAATGCGTGAAGAGCTAGAAACGACTAACTCTGAAACTAAGAAGAAAAAACTCACTAAGCGCCTGAAACTTGTAGAAGCATTTGTTCAGTCTGGAAACAAACCAGAATGGATGATTTTAACTATACTACCTGTTCTTCCGCCAGATCTTCGTCCTCTAGTACCTCTAGATGGAGGTCGTTTTGCGACTTCTGACTTGAATGATTTATACCGTCGCGTGATCAACCGTAACAACCGTTTGAAGCGTCTTTTAGACCTTGCAGCACCAGACATTATCGTACGTAATGAAAAACGTATGCTTCAAGAGTCTGTTGATGCGATTTTTGATAATAACAGAAGAAAAACAGCAATCCGATCCGGCACTCGTCGTCCGTTGAAATCGATTTCTGATATGCTCAGAGGTAAAACAGGACGTTTTAGACAAAATCTCCTTGGTAAACGAGTAGATTATTCAGGGCGTTCTGTTGTTGTTGTAGGGCCAGAATTAAA
>JAESQY010000032.1 GCA_016764915.1 Aliivibrio sp.
ACGGCATTGATGCGGCGCTGGACATATGATGACGATGAGTAGAGTGGATAACCAAGCTTGTATCTAGCAAAGTACACTGGTGTTCAGGGCAAACTGTCACTCCTGGAGATTGAAACAGCCGCTGCCAGTAAGTAAAACCTAATGATTCAAGCTGCACTCTCCAGCACTGAGGGCAAATTTTATAATTGGCAGGCCATTGAATAAGAGAGGCATTGATACCTGATCTAGTCATGCTCAAATTTACATGCCCTGAGACAAGATCTGCGACTAACCTTTCATACCTATAGACTGGTATGAAAGGTTTAAACAAAGGAAGGTGAGAGTGCTTTTCAATTAAATTTAATGGCTCAATGTTCCAGACATGACCTACTTGACCAAGAAACTGCTTGATATGTCCCTGCAAAAAGGCCGAAGGAACGACCATTCTATTATCAAACAGAATGTCTAATGCAACCTTGTCATCTTTGATGCCCATTTGCTGGATAAACCGAGCAAGGATGCTTGTGAGCAACTCATCTTTTTGAGCAACAGGAAAATGGGTCAACATTTAAAGTCACCAAACAACTCATTTCACTACTTTAAATATAGTTCATGGCTCCGATGCTTACAGATATGGTGTAATGTCTAGGATCACTCCTTCATTCTTTAAGGTGTTGTACGTAGACATTGGTTCGTCACTTCTTAGTAACCGAAGATCGTTGTCAACATAGATTGGTTCTAACTTTTTAACCTTTACCCTTAAGGGTAAAGGTGACGATTCAGACTTATCTTCTAATGATTTGATATGCGCGACCAACCCGAAAAGATCTTCTTCTGGTTTCTCTTCTAATGCTTGCCGTGCAGCTAGCGGTGCCACGTCTGCCCCTAGCCCCATGCGAATAAGCATATCTGTAAGTTCTGATAGTTTGTCTTGAATTACCTCATCAATTACTTCAGGTTTACTTAACACGCTATCATCCGCTTGCCCTATTATCCGGATTGCATCCGCTGGTAGGTCTAAATCTGCATACTTTACTATTTCCTCTTTTCGACCACTTTGCAGTGCTTTTATCATTGGATGAATGATAGATAACTCTTCATTAAAGACATCCTTAACTAACGTGAGTGTTATCGATTCCTTGCCAGCAACAACCGCTCTCGCTTGACATAGATAAAATAGCGAGACTGCCACATGTGCAACGCCTTGTGTTAACTCCCAAAACAACGATTTCATTGGGTTCGTGAGGGGAGTGGGATTATGAAACCATTGCAGTTTCCACAATCTTTTAATAAATCGGTCCCACTCACTTTCCTTGCCATTTTTTGCAAGGTGTTCAAATCGATTCCAATTTAGGCTTCCAAATTGAGAGGCGCGGCGAGCAGATCGCATGGTGGGAGAAAAGAGGTCTAAAGCTTTTGGAGTTCCAATAAACAACACTGGCACTTTAATAACATTAGTCAAAGTGACAAAGAAGTTCAGTAGCTTAGATGCTCCACCAGATCGAGCAGCATTAAGGTGTTGAATTTCATCAATGACTAGAATGCCAATAGAGTGAATAGCAGAAACTCTGGCAATATCACCTAACATCGACTCGGCAGAAGACTTAACTTTCACATAACTCTCTTCATAGTCCGTTCCAATGACATCATCCACTGTTCGAAAAAAGTTAATACATAAACTTTTAGCCGAACCATCGTGAGGGCAATCTATCTTCAACCACACTAGCTGAGTATGCTGATAATCAGGGTGATAAATAGCTTGGTTTTTATATGAGTCTAAGACCGCTTGAACCGCGGTTGTTTTGCCTGTTCCAGAACAGCCAATAATTGAGCTAGTGAGTGCGGCACTGCCCGCATTGCGAGACGCAACATTGAAATCAACATTGTCTATATCCAAAAGGTTTCGTTGATACTCTGCTCTAGCTATACTTCGCCCTAAGTAACCTCTCCGAATCATTCCAGAAATCATCTGTTCGAGTTGCATATGAGCTTTTGTTGGGTATAAGAACTCATCTAATATTCTCATCATCGCATGACGGCGAATATAACCAGGTAAGCTCTTTTCTGAATCTCGAACCTGTGGGTAACGATTTAGAACTTTGGCCGTAGTTTGTGGAGAGTTCAATAAAGGTAGCGCGTTGATCAAAGGCTGATCGCGATAGTCTTCTATTTCAGGAGAAGCATATTCCGCTTGATGGAGCTTAATCATCGTCGTCTCCTAAGAAATTATCGAGTGATGGGTATTCAATGCTTTCTGAATTGTGACCTGTTTGAATATCAATGACATCAGCAGTACTTTGATTTGATTCAGGCTTGAGATTAACTGCATTACTGTCCCGTTCAAACTCCCTCTCTTCATTTCTATTATCCTTAATGCCAGCCAATCGTTGTGAGTCCGTCAGTTTAGGAGTATTCGCTTTTTTGCCACGCTCTCGTTCAGTGATATCTTCTATTTTTTCTTGTAAATCAGGAGCCACAAATTCCTTATCTTGATTCGCTAAAGCTTCTGTTGTTTTAGACGACTTAAAAATACCAGCGGCATCAACAAAACTTATCCCCTTAAAACGACGACTACGATCAGAAAGTTCACATATCCAATAGGACTGGTAACTGTTATCCGGTCTCAAATAGACTACGTCTGTGCGTCGTGGATCAAAGGCTATCTCCACTTTCTTTGGTCTTGCATGCTTATATCGATCAAACCAACCTTCAGCCATCGCTTCGCGACAAGTGTACTTCAGCCCTTTAAAACCAATGCCTACCTCCGACACGGTTCCCCTTTCAGTTGGTAACAAGTTCACCTCCACCATCTCTTTGCTGCATGGCCTCAATTTACCTGTTCGGTTTTTGATTCCCCAATTCCAAAGCTGAGTGGGTACTGCTGGCAAGTCATCGGGCATATCTTCAGCAAAGTCATACTCTTTCACTACATGCCGAGTGTTGTAGTTAATAATGATGTGTATCACGATCTCAGTGAATGCATGCAAAGTTAAATCTGCGTCTAACTCATAGCGGTATCCCAAACGTTTCTTGCCGTTGACTGGCTCAACAATACCGCCAACATAGGGCCTGAATTTTGTTTGAAGTGTATTGAAATAGCGCTCTACACCTCCTTTGTCATCCCCTCGGTAAGAACGCGAGTTACTCAATTGGATATTAAACGCATTTACGAGTACGTCAGCTTGTCTATGCAAAAGTTCACCTTTGTCCGCCATGATAGAAGCAGGAATGCCAACGGAAGGCCACATGCTAGAATCAATTTCTATTCCATAGCTACGGCAATATTCAGTTTTATCGAGAAAGGCGTTAGACATAGCCATCATTGCGGCAACCCAGGATGGATTTTCTAATCCAATATAAAGCCCAGTAACCATTCGGCTAAAGACATCCTTCACAATGTAAACTACTGGACGTCCAATGATTCGACTCGGATCTTTCTCGGAAACTAAGTACAAATCAGCAATTGTCGCATCAATTTCATATCGACCACCTGGGCCGATATTCATATACGCTGAAGTACTTGTTAGAGCTCGAAAGTCTTTGTCGTAAATTTTAGACGGCGTTCTTCGCCTAACGACATCGTGTTTTCTGTAGTTAGATTCATAGAAGTAGCGAAATTGACGAAGAGTTGGTATGGATGTTTTATCTGAATCTGGGTAGCGCGATTTATACAGGCCGATAGCCTTATCTTTGGCATCTTGGATTGATAACTTACCATTAGGAAGAAAGAAACCATCAATCGCGAGACTGAAAATTTCGGCAACATCATTTGTAATGATTGCACCCACCCCCTTTTTTGTTGTTCGTTTTCGTCCGAGCTTATTGACTACATCGCGCCTGATTTTTCCTTTGCCACCAGACTTATGATAATCGGGTAACAATGCATTGGGTGTCATCCCTCGTTGCCAGTATCGGCGTAATTGGCGAATAAAATAAATTCGTGGTTTTCCTGTCTCTTCAACCGCACCTCTAATCAGTCGATTGCGTGGCGCCTTATCAAATAATTCACTGTGATTTTTCAATAATATCCTGAGCAGCGAGTAAGTCTCATCTCGCCTTATGCTTTGCGGGGTATCGACTTCAACGTGAGAGAATGTAAAAGGTTCGTTGATACTCTGTATTGCTTGGCTAGCGATAAGTTCATAGAACTCAGAAATGGAATTACATATGGGCCAAGCAGAATCATCATCTATATTAATCAGCCAAACAAGCTCTATGGCCTCGTACACGATGCGAATACGTTCATTTGAATCTGTATATTGGTAGACTTGATTAAGAAGCATTGCTAACCCCCAAGCCTGTGCTGTCGCTGACTAAGAGTTCGACATCTTCGCATTTCCAGTCTGTGAAGGAGTCTTCCAGTGATGCTTTCAAATATTGATTGGCTATACCATAGCGAAATACTTCAATATGAGTACCAGCCTCTAAATAGTATTCATCATCCAATTTTGCGCAATATCGGGCAACAAAAGCTTTAGGTTGCTTGACTAGCCTAATAGCAAGATCGATGACATCTTGCTTAGAGAATGGGTAATCAACTTTGATATCAATATCGATAAGAGGTCTTATCCACTTCAAATTCATCTTAAGATCATTTGAGACCTCTTGATCAGTGAAAATGTTGCAAGGAACATTTACGCTTTCCCAGAATACTTTTTCAATTTGAAGTTTTTCGATAATTCTTTTTTTATCAAGCTCTTTGGCTGGTTTTACAGGTATCGCCAACTGAGAACCATCTGAGAAATCAACGAGCAAGTCTGTCGTAACTATCTTAAGCTCACCCTTTTCTTGTGGGTGACGAATACCTAATTGGCGGCAAATAATTAAAGAATCACTGAGAGGGATAGGAAACTGCTCTCGAATGTCGATGACATCATTGCACCAGTCAAAAACCAGAAATGCAGCAAGTTCAATTCCAGAGAAAAAGTGATGAGCTCGCCCAACAGTCGTGCTTTTAACCCGAACGCTTTCCCCTGAGCTGCTGAACTCCCCAACTTTAATGAAGGGAACATAATCTTTCCCAGTCCCTTCACCTCGTTTATCATCTAAACGCTTTTGGTCTTTCTTATTAAGTGACTTATTTTCATCTGACATAAAAAACCTCCGACTAAGCTAAACTTAGCAGGAGGTTAAAAAACGATCAATCTTTATTGTGTATGATCAGACTTTATTGTAACTGATCAAACTTTATTGTCTTCCGACAGATCAAGTTTTATTGCTTCTTTAATTATTCAACTGTTACTGCTTTAGCAAGATTTCTCGGTTGATCCACATCGGTACCTTTGATGATCGCCACATGATATGACAATAACTGCATCGGTATGGTGTAGAAAATTGGGGCAATGATATCGCTTACCTTAGGCATGGTAATAATTTTCATCCCTTCAGATTCAGTAAACCCTGCATCTTCGTCTGCAAATACATACAGTAAACCACCTCGTGCACGTACCTCTTCAATGTTCGATTTTAGTTTTTCTAACAGATCATTGGTCGGTGCGACAACGATAACCGGCATCTCTGCATCAATTAATGCTAAAGGACCATGTTTTAGCTCTCCAGCAGCATAAGCTTCTGCATGAATATAAGAGATCTCTTTCAGTTTCAATGAGCCCTCAACAGCAATAGGGTAAAACTCCCCACGACCAAGGAAGAGTGCATGATGCTTATCGGCAAAATCTGGTGCTAACTCTTCGATTGGTTTATCAAATGAAAGTGCCTTTTCTATCTGAATTGGCAGTTCATGCAGTGCTTGTACAATTTCAGACTCTAACGATCTCTTAATGGTGCCTTTTTGCTTACCAAGTGCTGTCACTAACATCAGTAGTGCCGCTAACTGAGTGGTAAATGCTTTCGTGGAAGCAACGCCAATCTCGGTACCGGCGCGTGTCATGAAAGCAAAATCCGACTCACGAACCAGTGAAGATCCAGCGACATTACAGATGGTCATGGCTGACATGTAACCTTTCTCTTTGGCCAATCTCAACGCCGCCAATGTGTCGGCCGTTTCACCCGATTGTGAGAGGGTAATCAGTAAGCTGTTTTCTCTAGTGACAAATTTTCTATAGCGGAATTCAGAAGCAATTTCCACATCACAACTCACACCAGCTAAGGATTCAAACCAATATTTGGCCGTCATTCCCGCATTATATGAAGTACCACAGGCAACGATTTGTACATTATCAACTTTAGACAGGATCTCTAAAGCATTAGCGCCAATGCTCTCCACAATTATGCTGTCATTGTTAATACGACCTTCCATTGTGGCTTTCAGCGCGGTTGGCTGCTCAAAAATCTCTTTTTGCATGTAGTGACGGTATTGGCCTTTATCTGCGACATCATGATCGCTACTCGCTTCACTCACCACTCGTGTTACTGGTTCACCACCAAGATCAAAAATTGAGACATCACGACGAGTGATCTCAGCAACATCTCCCTCTTCTAAGTAGATAAAACGTCGAGTCACGTTAAGCAGTGCTAATTGATCCGAAGCTAGGAAGTTTTCACCCACTCCAAGTCCAATCACTATTGGGCTACCAGAGCGTGCTACCACAATGCGCTCAGGATCGCGTTTATCCAAAGCGACCATCCCATAGGCACCGTCTAATTGAGTTGTCGTTTTCTGCACCGCTTCAACAAGTGTATTTGCCGTTCTTAGTTCCCATTCAATAAGGTGAACAATGACTTCAGTATCAGTTTGTGATTCAAAGTGGTAACCACGATCTTTCAGCTCTGCTCGCAGCAGCTCATGATTTTCAATAATCCCATTATGAACAACAGCAATGTTATCGAGTGATACATGCGGATGAGCATTGCTCTCAGAGGGCTCACCGTGTGTTGCCCAACGAGTATGAGCAATCCCAGTCCCTCCGCTAATAACATCAAGGTCAACACTCCCTGCTAACACATTGACTTTTCCCAATTTTCTAACGCGTTGTAAAATTTTATCTGCGCCAACAACTGCCAAACCAGCAGAATCATAACCGCGATACTCTAAACGACGTAATCCTTCTAATAATATTTCTGCTACGTCTCTTTGCGCTACTGCGCCAACAATGCCGCACATAGTAAAATCCTTGTATAAAATGGGTAATGATAGTTAATGGTGACGAAAGTTAGCCTTTAGCTATGATGACTTTCACCCCATGTTGCTCTATTTGTTGTTGCACTGACTCTGAGAGGTCCTGATCGGTGATCAAGGTTTGAACATGCTCCCACGCCAGCTCTAAATTCGGTATTTTTCTGCCAATCTTGTCTGATTCGATCATTACAACCACTTCTCTGGAGACTTCTGCCATAACACGACTTAAACCAACCAGCTCATTAAAGGTCGTTGTTCCTCTTTCAATATCAATGCCATCAGCACCAATAAAGAGTTGGTCAAAATCATAAGAACGTAACACTGATTCAGCCACTTGCCCCTGGAATGAATCTGAATGCGCATCCCAAGTACCACCAGTCATTAACAGTGTCGGCTCATTTTCAAGCTCATTTAATGCATTGGCAACATTTAACGAATTGGTCATCACAATCAAACCCTGCTTGTCAGCCAGCTTAGTGATTAATGCTGCAGTAGTGCTGCCACTGTCGACAATAATTCTATTATGATCTCGAATGTGCTTGGCAGCTTCAGAGGCTATTGCTAACTTACGAAGTGAAACTTTTTCATCATCATCAGCCATTAAGATCTCTTTGGGCATTGAAATAGCACCACCATATCGACGTAATAATAGACCATTTTTCTCTAATGCAGAAAGATCTTTACGAATGGTGACTTCCGAGGTTTTAAACTTTATTGACAGTTCTTCGACGCTTACTGTACCAACTTCATTAATAAGCGTGATAATAGTATGACGACGTTGCTGAGTATTTCTTTTAGACATAAGTTTCAGTTCACCACTTAAATGTTTCGTTTCGAAAGTATAGTAACAAATTTTTTAACCGTGTCTACTTTTTTGCCGCCTCGATCATTCCTCAACTTTATCACTGACTTGTTTTCGATTGATCCTGATCGTGATATTCAAACTAATAGCTGCTAGAATGATAAACTGTTACAAACAAACGAAACTTTACAAGATTGAGTGTCATAAAAGTGATCAAGCACTATCAATAGACGAAATTTTGATGGTAACTTTCACTTTCTATAATATTTTTCAGCAGCGTAAACCTGAATAAAATCAATACAATCAACACTTGTAAACGGTAAATCATCCCATATTGAACTATGAATCGGCAGACGGTAATAAAGTAGAAGATTTGTTTTGTTGTCTTTTTTCTACATTTCACCGCACTTTATTCAACATAGTTCATCATGCTTGATAGCAGATATAATCACTTTACTCGGAGAGAGTTCTTACATGAAAAAGACCAAAATCGTATGTACGATTGGCCCTAAAACTGAATCGGTAGAGAAGCTAACTGAACTTGCAAATGCAGGCATGAATGTAATGCGCCTGAACTTTTCACACGGTAACTTTAAAGAACACGGCGACCGTATTACTAATCTACGTACAGTAATGAAAAATACGGGTCAAGACCTTGCTATCTTACTTGATACTAAAGGACCAGAAATCCGTACTATTAAATTAGACAACGGTGATGATGTTACACTGACTGCTGGTCAAGAGTTTACATTTACTACTGACATCTCTGTCGTTGGTAATGTCAATACTGTCGCTGTGACTTACCCAGGATTTGCAAACGACCTATCTACTGGTAACACCATCTTAGTTGATGATGGTCTTATTGAAATGGAAGTCATTTCAACCACGGATACTGAAGTTAAGTGTAAAGTATTAAACACGGGTGACCTTGGTGAAAATAAAGGTGTTAACCTTCCAGGCGTTACTGTAAAACTTCCAGCATTAGCAGAGAAAGATAAAGCTGACCTTAAATTTGGTTGTGAGCAAAACGTCGATTTTGTTGCTGCTTCTTTCATTCGTAAAAAAGAAGACGTACTTGAGATTCGTGAGCTGTTAAATGCAAACGGTGGAGAGAACATCCACATTATCTCTAAAATCGAGAACCAAGAAGGCGTTGATAACTTCGACGATATTCTTGAAGTATCTGATGGCATCATGGTTGCTCGTGGCGATCTTGGTGTTGAAATCCCAGTTGAAGAAGTTATCTTTGCGCAAAAGATGATGATTGAAAAATGTAATCGTGCTCGTAAAGTCGTTATCACTGCGACCCAAATGCTAGATTCAATGATCAAAAACCCTCGCCCTACTCGTGCAGAAGCTGGTGATGTTGCCAACGCAATCTTAGATGGTACTGATGCAGTAATGCTTTCAGGCGAATCTGCTAAAGGAAAGTACCCAATTGAAGCCGTTACCATCATGGCTCAGATTTGTGCTCGTACTGATGACGTATTAAAAGCTGAGCTAGGTTCTCGTTTAGACAGTCCTCGTCTGCGCATTACTGAAGCGGTTTGTAAAGGTGCGGTTGATACTGCAGAGAAGCTGAATGCTCCTCTTATCATTGTCGCGACTGAAGCAGGCAAGTCAGCTCGCTCAATTCGTAAGTACTTCCCTACAGCAGATATCATTGCGGTTACTACGAATACTAAAACCGCTGCGCAACTTTGCTTAACTAAAGGTATTTCATCGATTGTTGTTGACGCTATCAATAGCACCGATGCATTCTTTACCCTAGGTAAGAATATTGCTATCGAATCTGGTCTTGCAGTTGCGGGTGATACGGTTGTTATGGTCTCTGGTGCTCTAGTCCCATCAGGCACAACAAATACAGCATCAGTACATGTACTGTAGGCTGTAAACGTTTTCAGGACTGAAACTTAAGTCCATCATGTAATTAATAAATAAAAGGGAGCGCTAGCTCCCTTTTTTTATTAATTTTCTTGATCACAGAAAAATCGCCCTGTACCATTCAGCCTATGAATGAGTTTGCATCAGGGTGCATAATATTTTTACCCATCCTGAACGATACTAATAACTATTCTATAATTAATATTGCAGCCATTCAGCCTACACCTTTTTAGTAATTTTGAAATTAAGAGAGCTTATTGTGTCTAGCCCTACACTCACCGATAAAGTGTCAAAAATGATCCGTCAGGACATCCTTACCGGTCAGCTTCTTCCTGGTCAAAAACTGGTAGTTGCCGATCTTAAATCTCGTTATGCGGTTGGTGCGTCTCCGATTAGAGAAGCCCTCGTACAGTTATCATCTGATAAATACGTTAAGTTTAAACCACAGAAAGGCTGTTGGGTCTCTCCTGTGTCCGTTGATGAACTTACCGAGATTTTTGAAAGTTTACGAATCATTGGTCGCTTCTTATTAGAGAAGTCAATTCAAAGTGGAAATGAAGATTGGGAGCTAAAAGTATTAACTAGCTACCACAAATTAAGTCGTTCGCTACAATCAAGCCAAGGTCAAGATCTTGATATAAAACTGAATGAATGGGATGAACTACATCGACAGTTTCACTCATCTCTGTTATCAGGTAGTAACTCGACGATTATGTTCCACTTCTACTTAGATCTTATCGATCAGTTGAAGAGATATGACTACATATTGTTAAATAAAGAGTCTATCTACATCGAACATGCTAAAGTCATCGAAGACCATGAGATAATCATGAAAGCGGCTTTTTCTGGTGATACCGAAAAAGCATTAGAAAAACTCGATGCCCACAGTACAAATACTTTAGAGTTACTGAAAAAATTCATCAATAATTAATATTTTACTTTTTCAGATTACTGATCGAGGCTTTTGCCTCGGTTTTTTCTACCAACCAAACAACTCTCGATGATGGGTATTGAGTAATAGCACCATCAAAAGAAAATAGATTGCACTTAGTTTAAATCCTAATACAACCAGACTTGCCACTGTTAACCTGACTAAAAAATCATTGAGCATATGTCGCCCCACCATTTAGTCTCTTGCAATCCTTTTATTAAAGACTATGAATAATAACATCTCATAATTATAGACCACTCACTGCATACGACTTTAGTCTTATACAAAAAAACCAGCTAATGATTACTTAGCTGGCTTAAACGATTGTTATTAACGTTGAAATTATTACGCTTTTAGTGAACGTTCACCTCGAGCAATACCAACCACACCACTTCTGGCAACTTCAACCACTTCCGTCACCTCGCCCAATGCGGCAATAAAGGCATCTAACTTATCGCTGGTACCCGTTAGTTGTACCGTATATAAAGAGCTAGTTACATCCACAATTTGTCCGCGAAAAATATCAGACATCCGCTTAACTTCAGCGCGAGCAAAACCACTGGCCTTCACTTTTGCTAATAATAACTCACGCTCAACGTGCTCAGATTCAGTCACTTGTTGAACCTTCAAAACATCAATCAGCTTATGTAATTGTTTCTCTATCTGTTCTAACTGAATTTTGTCTGTTGCTGTGGTGATATTCAAACGAGATAACGTTGGATCATCAGTCGGAGAAACAGTTAAAGACTCAATGTTATAACCTCGCTGGGAGAAGAGACCCACCACACGAGAAAGAGAACCAGATTCGTTTTCGAGTAATACTGAAATTATATGTCTCATATTAGGTTCTCTCCGTTTTGCTTAACCACATTTTATCCATTCCTTCGCCTTTGATCAGCATTGGGTATACGTGCTCATGTTCATCAACACTAATATCAACAAACACTAAGCGGTCTTTCATATCTAACGCCCTTTTCAGCTCTGATTCCAATTTCTTTGGATCTGAAATCCTTATGCCAACGTGGCCATATGCTTCTGCAATCGCAGCAAAATCAGGAACCGAGTCCATATAGGAGTGTGAGTGTCTACCTTGATAAATAAGATCCTGCCACTGCTTTACCATTCCTAAGAAACGGTTGTTCAGATTGATAATCTTAACTGGAATATCATATTGCAGTGCGGTTGATAATTCTTGAATATTCATCTGAATACTACCGTCACCGGTGATACAAACAACGACCTCATCTGGCATGGCTAACTTGATGCCCATCGCTGCAGGCAAACCGAATCCCATCGTGCCAAGCCCACCCGAGTTGATCCAACGACGTGGCTTATCAAACGGGTAATAAAGCGCGGCAAACATTTGATGCTGGCCAACATCCGATGCAACATAAGCATCACCGCCAGTGAGCTTATGCAGCATTTCAACCGCCTCTTGTGGTTTAATACGATCTGGCGATTTTTCATACTTCAAACTTTCACGAGCTCGCCATACATCAATCTCTTTCCACCAGCTATCCATCGCGGCAGAATCATTACGACTATCTTGCTCTTCAAGTAACGTTAACATACTGGCTAATACTTGCTCTGCAGAACCGACAATAGGAACATCAACTTGAACTGATTTAGAGATTGAGGATGGATCGATATCAATATGAAGAATCTTTGCATTAGGGCAATATTTTTCAACATTATTAGTGGTTCGGTCATCAAAACGAACCCCGATACCAAAAATAAGATCACTATTATGCATGGTCATGTTTGCTTCATAGCATCCATGCATACCTAACATACCTACTGAGTTTTTATGTGACGCAGGAAATGCCCCTAGTCCCATCAGCGTACTTACCACTGGAATATTCAATGCCTCTGATAACCGTAGTACTTCTTTGCTGCTGTCAGACATGATAACGCCACCACCAACATACAATACCGGCTTTTTCGCTTCTAATAATGCCTTCAAGCCTTTTTTGATTTGGCCTTTATGACCCACTTTCGTCGGATTGTATGAGCGCATTTTGATGGAATCTGGATAAGCGTATTCAAATTTCTTGGCCGGGTCCATCATATCTTTAGGAAGGTCAATAACGACAGGACCAGGTCGGCCAGTCGAGGCCAAATAGAATGCTTTTTTTATAATTTTTGGAATATCAGCAGCACTTTGAACGAGAAAGCTATGTTTAACAACGGGTCTTGAAATACCAATCATGTCACATTCTTGAAATGCATCGTTACCAATTAAACTTGTCGGCACCTGACCAGAAATAACCACTAAAGGAATAGAATCCGTATAGGCCGTTGCGATACCGGTAATGGCATTCGTTGCGCCAGGGCCAGAAGTAACAAGCACAACACCGACCTCACCTGTTGCTCTAGCAAACCCATCAGCCATATGAACAGCGGCTTGTTCGTGCCGAACCAAAATATGTTCAATATCACCTTTGTCATGCAGTGCATCGTAGATATCGAGAACAGAACCACCAGGGTATCCAAAGATGTGTTTTACGCCTTGATCTATCAGTGAGCGGACTACCATATCCGCGCCGGATAACATTTCCATATTTTTCTCCAGGTCATTGCTAACTGAAACAGTGCTAAACGGTATTCAACAAACTTTCAGTTTCGCATAGTTAGGGCTTATTTTTAGCCTAAACAGAAATAAAGTTATTTTTCATTCTATGCAGCTCCATTTTTCATAACAAATAGAACCAACCAGAAACAACTTTAACTCTTTAGACGCAATTAAGTCTATGGCCACTTTTTCACCAAAACAGTAAACAACCAATAAAGATTAAAATAACGAAAGAATTAACTAATAATGAACCTCAAGAGCAGATAGATCGATCTGGGACTTATATATATTCGATACAAAAATCAATCAAACGTAAAAAAGGAGCACTAGGCTCCTTTTTCGTTATAATTATTTTTTATCATTGTACATATCATCAATTTCAGTTTGA
>JAESQY010000033.1 GCA_016764915.1 Aliivibrio sp.
CCCACTTCTTCAAGCGTATGGTCGGTATTCATATCAATACCAAAACGCATTCTTAATACCTTGGCTTCACGTGGTGTAAGCCCTTCCAGAGCATCTCGTGTGGTTCGGCGTAAGCCTTCAAACCCGGCTGAGTCACCCGGTGCTTGTATATTTGCATCCTCAATGAAGTCACCCAGATGTGAGTCTTCATCATCACCAATGGGTGTTTCCATCGATATGGGTTCTTTCGCTATTTTCAGTACCTTGCGAACTTTCTCTTCGGGCATTTCCATGCGTTCTGCCAGTTCTTCCGGCGTAGGCTCGCGGCCCATTTCCTGAAGAACTTGTCTGGAAATACGATTAAGCTTATTGATCGTTTCGATCATGTGTACCGGGATACGAATCGTACGTGCTTGGTCCGCGATTGAACGAGTGATTGCCTGACGGATCCACCACGTTGCGTAAGTTGAGAATTTGTAACCACGACGGTATTCAAATTTATCTACTGCTTTCATCAAGCCGATATTACCTTCTTGGATTAGATCCAAGAACTGCAAACCACGGTTGGTGTATTTTTTCGCAATAGAGATTACCAAACGTAAGTTGGCTTCAACCATCTCTTTCTTAGCGCGACGAGCTTTTGCTTCACCAACAGACATACGACGACTGATGTCTTTGATCGTATCAACTGGTAGGCTAGTCTCTTCTTCAACGAGTTTGATTTTGAAGATAGCGCGACGAATCTCATCTTCGTAACGAGTCAGTTTTTCGGCGTAGGGTTTACCTGACGCTAACAACGTATCAAACCACTTAGATGAAGATTCATGACCAGAAAAAGCAGTGATGAAGGTCTTTTTAGGCACTTTACAATGTTCAACACACATACGTAGAATTAATCGTTCTTGCGTACGAACTCTGTCCATGCTGCTGCGCATTTGTCGAACTAAGTAATCAAACTGTTTTGGTATTAGGCGGAATTCGCGGAATACGGTCGTCAGTTTGCCGGCTGCAGCCCGGGATTTTTTATGGGAGAGTCCATGCTCTTCAAATGCAAGTTGCATGTTGTGGTATGTGGTACGAAGTTCTGTGAATTTCTCAAGAGCAAGTTCAGGATCGATGCCTGTATCTTCCTCTTCTTCATCGTCTTCGTCTTCGTCTTTTTTATCTGCGTCTTCAAGCTCTGCTTTACTGAGCTCTGAACCGATGTGTGTGGCTGTCGGTGCTGCTGAACCATCATCATCTGGGTCAACAAAACCTGAGATGATGTCGGTTAAACGAATTTCTTCAGCTCGAACTTTATCAAATTGATCAAGTAGGTATGAGATAGCACCTGGAAACTCTGCAACTGAACATTGAACTTGGTTAATACCATCTTCAATGCGTTTGGCAATATCAATTTCGCCTTCACGGGTTAGAAGCTCTACCGTACCCATTTCACGCATGTACATACGGACTGGGTCGGTTGTGCGGCCAATTTCACTCTCAACAGAAGAAAGTGCAGCGACAGCGGCTTCTTCAGCGTCTTCATCAGCAACGCTTTCTTTCATCATCAAGTCATCAGCATCAGGTGCTGTTTCAACAACCTGAATGCCCATGTCATTGATCATTTCAATGATGTCTTCAATCTGTTCTGAATCAACCATGTTTTCTGGTAGATGATCATTGACTTCTGCGTAAGTCAGGTAGCCTTGTTCCTTACCTTTAACGATAAGTAACTTAAGCTGAGACTGCGGATTTTGCTCCATAGATGATATCCAACTTCTGGTCTAGGTGAAGAATTTAGTATGCGCGATGCAAACCGCTTATATTAGCAAATTTCTATGTTGTTGACTACTTACCCAATATATATAGTTAAAGCGGCGGATTTTGCCTACTTTTAATAGATATTTTGGTATTAACTGGGACGATTAATCGATAATTGATTTAATTCCCGTTTCTCTTCGACTGATAAGCCGACGCTATTTGATTTCGCTTTCAACATGTCCATTCGCTGTTCGATGCACTGGTTAAGTATTTTATCCAATGCGTCGGTAAAAACATCTTGTTGATTATCTTGATCTAACAGCAAATCCCAGCCTGCCAATCGAGATAGTAGTGGTTCACTTTTATTACCACGCCAATGTTCTATTAATTGGCCTGTGGAGATATGGGGGTTCTCTCTGCATATATCAAGTAGTGCTGTAAATAAACTTAGTCCAGGAACGGATAACTGACCAACTTCAGAAAGATCAGGAACCAGTTCAACTAAGCTTGGTTTTTGAATCAGCAGCGCGATCGCTTCTCTCATTGGTGTGCGTTTAATATCGGGCAGTGGTCTTCTTTTTGTACTGCTTTCAATAGGAGAAGATAACAGCTTTTCTAACTGTTTTTCATCAGGCACGCCAATTAATACACCGAGTCGCTTCAATAGATGGATTTTGAGGGTTTTCCCCAATACTTTATCTATTAACGGAACCGCGAGAACTTGCAGCTTGGCCAATGCCTCTTTGCTGTTGCTGTTCACTTGTTTTAAAAGATTGCTATAAAAGAACTCAATTAACTCTGTGGCATCGGTGACTTGTTGCTCAAAAATCTCTTTGCCAAAGCTGCGAATATAGGTATCAGGGTCTTCACCGTCGGGTAAAAACATAAATTTAAGTTGTTTGCCATCATTTAGGTATGGCAGAGCATTCTCCATGGTACGCCAAGCGGCCTCACGTCCAGCATTATCGCCATCGTAACAACAGACAACGGTGCTGGTTTGACGAAATAGCATTTGTATATGATCGCCAGTGGTTGATGTTCCCAGTGAGGCAACGGCATAATCGACGCCAAACTGGCCGAGGGCCACCACATCCATATAACCTTCAACAACTAAAACTTTAGGTGGTTCACGGTAAGCTTGAAGCACCTCGTATAGGCCGTAAAGTTCTTTGCCTTTATGGAAAATTGGCGTTTCAGGAGAATTTAAATATTTGGGTTTTTCATCGCCAAGTACTCGTCCACCAAAAGCGATAACACGTCCGCGTCTGTCTCGTATTGGAAACATAATACGACCACGAAAACGGTCATAACGATGACCTTTATCGTTTTCAATTAACATCCCACCGGAGACTAACAGATCTTGGTTTGTTTTCTCTTGGCCAAAATTACTGCGCACTAAGTCCCATTCGTCGGCCACATACCCAATACCGAATTTCTGGACAATTTCACCAGAAAGTCCTCGATTTTTGAGATAGGTAATTGCGGCACTATTTGCGGAGGATTTTAATTGGGAACGATAAAATTGACTGATGCTGTTCATCAAGTCATAAAGATCGCGTTTTTCACTCTTATTTGCCGTTGGAGAAGTGGAAGTTGGACCGCCAACGGTTTGCTCTCTTGGTACATCTAATCCAAATTGTTGCGCGATGTCTTCAATCGCTTCAACAAACTCTAAACGGTCAAACTCCATCATGAAGTCAATAGCATTACCATGAACGCCACAGCCAAAGCAGTGATAGAATTGCTTCTCTTGGCTGACTGAGAAAGAGGGGGTTTTTTCGTTATGGAAAGGGCAGCATGCGCCGTAGTTCTTACCCTGTTTTTTCAGTTTTACACGCGCATCAATGAGGTCGACTATGTCAACTCGAGCGAGTAAATCATCAATAAAACTACGGGGAATAAGACCGGCCATAACCACCTAGATGTTAATCACTAATTACAGATAAGAGTATATTTTGAATACAAACAAGCCGCGCATACCATTAAAGGTAGCACGGCTTGTTGTAAAATAGGTTCGGTTTAAGACAGTTTAGCTTTCACTAGTTGGCTTACTTTACCCATGTCAGCACGGCCTTGAAGCATAGGTTTTAAAACACCCATTAACTTACCCATATCTTGCATGCTAGTAGCGCCAGATTCAGTCATTGCCTTGTTTAAACACTCGGCAACCTCTTCATCGGTTAATGCTATTGGCATAAATTCATCAAGAACGGCAATCTCTGCAGTCTCGATATCAGCAAGATCGGTTCGACCTGCTTTCGTGAACTGATTAACAGAATCACGACGTTGTTTGATCATTTTTGTCAGAACAGCAATGGTTTCATCGTCAGTCAAGGTTACTCGATTGTCGATTTCACGCTGTTTAATTTCTGACAAAGCCAAACGAATAGTGCCAAGACGAGTTTTCGCCCTGGCCTTCATAGCTGACTTTTGCTCATCTTTGAGTTGATCAATTAGAGCCATAACTAAATCCTTATAGGTTCAGTTATTAGTACATACGTACGCGACGAGCATTTTCGCGAGACAGCTTTTTAGCGTGACGCTTTTGAGCTGCAGCTTTAGCGCGTTTGCGAACTGTAGTTGGTTTTTCGTAGTGCTCACGACGACGCACTTCAGAAAGAACACCTGCTTTTTCACAAGAGCGTTTGAAGCGACGTAGAGCTACGTCAAATGGTTCGTTTTCACGTACTTTAATTACTGGCATATGCCTTTCACCTCAGGGGTTATAATTTGCTGGCGGTTATATGACCAGCTTGTTTAAAAATGGTGCGAAATTTTAATCTGATCTTGGGGTATTTGTAAAGCATTCTTACCTAAGATCTGGTTAATTTCTTTTTTGAGCTGTAACATTAGCCCTAAATGGACCATAAACAGAGTAAATAATGATAATTTTAGGCATCGAAACTTCGTGTGATGAAACAGGGGTTGCCATTTTCGATGAAGAAAAAGGCCTGTTAGCTCATCAATTGTACAGCCAGATAAAACTTCACGCAGATTATGGGGGTGTTGTACCAGAATTAGCGTCTCGTGACCATGTAAAAAAAACCATTCCATTAATTAAAGCGGCTTTGGCAGACGCCAATTTGACCTCAGATGATATTGATGGCATCGCTTACACTGCCGGTCCTGGCTTAGTCGGTGCACTGTTAGTTGGGGCAACGATTGGACGCAGTTTGGCGTACGCTTGGGATGTGCCAGCGGTGCCAGTTCATCATATGGAGGGTCATCTGCTTGCACCAATGCTTGAAGACAATGCACCAGCATTCCCATTTGTGGCGCTGTTGGTCTCTGGTGGCCATACCATGATGGTTGACGTGAAAAAGATAGGAGAGTATCGGATTCTAGGAGAATCGGTTGACGATGCCGCAGGGGAGGCTTTTGATAAAACGGCTAAGTTGATGGGGTTAGACTACCCTGGTGGTCCGTTGCTGTCCAAACTGGCTGAAAAAGGAACCAAAGGTCGCTTTGTTTTCCCTCGTCCGATGACCAATCGTCCTGGAATGGACTTTAGCTTTTCAGGTTTGAAAACATTTGCCGCTAACACGGTGCGTGCCAATGACAACGATGAACAGACTAGAGCTGATATTGCCTATGCGTTTCAAGAGGCAGTGGTTGATACTCTGACGATTAAATGCAAACGGGCATTGAAAGAGACCGGTTATAAGCGCTTAGTGATTGCAGGCGGAGTAAGTGCGAATACGTCTTTGCGCAAAGAGCTTGAAGCGACGATGAAAAAAGTAGGAGGAGAGGTGTTTTATCCTCGTACTGAGTTCTGTACCGATAATGGTGCGATGATCGCGTATGCTGGTATGCAGAGGTTAAAAAGTGGTGAAAAATCCGACTTGAGTGTTACTGCAAAACCGAGATGGCCTATTGATCAATTAGAGCCTGTGAACAGTTAGACAGGAAGCCTGATGATGATCAGGCTTTTTTATGCTACTTTTTTTTCTGCCATATTTTAGGTTCAACGCCTTCAATGAAACGTTTGATATTCTCATTATGCCTAAACACAATTAAGCAAGAGAGCATGGCGACAGGAATCGTATATTGTGGTTTGATAAACCAAGTAAAAAGTGGAGCCAATAGTGCAGCACTCATTGACGCTAATGATGAATAACCCGTAACAATCACCATGGTTAACCAAGCAGCAAACAACATACCAGTAAGATCTAAACCAATTGGAGCCAATGCTCCAAGTGCAGTCGCTACTCCCTTGCCACCTCTAAAGTGAAAAAACAGCGGGTACATGTGACCAAGGCAAGCTGACACACCTAGCATACCTAAAATGAAGGGATTAAAGTCTAAATAGTACCCACTCCATACCGGGATCATGCCTTTTAGAATATCGGAAAGAAGCACCAAAGCTGCAGCCCCTTTTCCACCAATCCGAAATACATTGGTCGCGCCTGGATTATGAGAACCAGAGAGGCGGGGATCGGGTAACTTTTTTAATCGACAGATCAATACCGCACTCGATATCGAGCCTAATAGGTAGGCACAAATGATCATTATAAGAGTGAGTGGTGTCATCTCTTCTATTTTCCTTACAACGAGCTTAGAAATCTATGCTGATTGGGTTGTTTTATAGTATATTTCTATTCCTTTCAAGGATACTACGTGTTTTTAGCGGTATTAGGTATCCGACCTGTTATAAAAAAAGCGTGAATAAAAATGGATTTAGTATTTATAGAACAACTTGAAATTATTACCACTATTGGCGTTTATGATTGGGAACAACAAATTAAGCAGAAACTCGTGCTGGATCTTGAGATGGCGCATGATAATAAACCAGCAGCGGCATCGGACGATGTTGAGTTTGCACTTAATTATGCAGCAGTAAGTGAAGCGGTGACTGAGCACATTGCTAATGGTCAATTTCTACTGGTTGAACGTGTCGCTGAAGAGGTTGCTGAACTGATCATGAGCAAGTTCAATGTACCTTGGATTAAAGTGCGATTGACCAAACCTGGCGCGGTAGTGAATGCCAGTGGTGTGGGTGTGGTGATTGAACGCGGTCAACGATGAATACGGTATATATTGGCATTGGTTCCAATATTGAGCGTGAGCACCATGTTTTAGTGGCGATTGAGAAGTTGAAGAATATAGACTCATCACTTCGTTATTCTACCGTATTTGAAGCAGAGCCTGTGGGCTTTTGTGGCAGCAGTTTTTTTAATCTGGCGGTGGAATTAACCACGTCACTATCACTCTCCCAATTGTCATCAAAGCTTAAAACTATTGAGCTAGAATTAGGGCGACGGGTTGATGCGAAGAAAAATGAAGATCGAACCATTGATCTTGATATTTTGTTGTTTGGTGAAGAAACATCAAGCTCGCCAAAGATACCAAGAGACGATATCTACAAATTTGCTTTTGCATTGTGGCCGCTGTTTGAACTGTGTCCACAACGTGTGATCCCCGGAGATGGGCGCACGGTAGCCGAATTATGGCATTCGTTTGAGCATGATCAGGTGCTTAAGGCCGTAAATTTACAACATATTAAGGGAAGTAATGAGTTACTTTGAAGCATTTGCTTTAGCTTTAATTCAAGGGCTAACTGAGTTCTTACCAGTATCAAGTTCAGCACATTTAATTCTACCTTCCCAGCTGTTTGGCTGGCAAGATCAGGGGCTTGCATTTGATGTGGCGGTGCATGTCGGCACTTTAGCGGCTGTGATTATCTATTTTAGAAAAGAGGTGGTCACGCTGTTATCAGCCTGGTGGGCATCGATATTTAAATCAGAACATAATAAAGAGTCTAAGTTAGCTTGGATGATCGCGTTGGCGACGGTTCCTGCCGCTCTATTTGGCCTGTTAATGAAAGATGTTATCGAGATCTACTTGAGAAGCATGTGGGTGATTGCAACCACCACGATCATTTTTGGTCTACTGCTTTGGTGGGTCGATAGAAAGGCAAAACAGACGGAAGATGAGTATCAAACTGGGTGGAAAAAAGCGTTGTTTATCGGTATTGCTCAAGCTTTAGCGATAATACCGGGTACGTCAAGATCGGGTGCCACAATTACCGCCGCACTCTATTTAGGTTTTACTCGTGAAGCGGCAGCACGTTTCTCTTTTTTAATGTCAATTCCGATTATTACGTTAGCGGGAAGTTACTTAAGCCTTAAACTTGTCATGGGATCTGAACCGGTTCATGTCGGTTTCTTAGTGGTTGGTATTATCACTTCATTTTTAAGTGCTTACCTCTGTATTCATCTGTTTCTAAAGATCATTACTAAGATGGGCATGACCCCGTTTGTGATCTATCGATTATTATTAGGTTTTGGATTGTTGATTTTACTCTCTACTCAATAACTGGCAGTGTCAGTGATAATAAAGGAGCCGATTGGCTCCTTTATTATAATGCGAGTTTACATCGTTTTATTGCTTCGACTCTCTGTTTGGTTAACTCAACTCGAATATCCGCGCCAGTAAACCCACTTGCAACAATCTGCTTAACCTCGACACTGAGTGCGGCCTTAAAGGCGCCGCGAACGGTGTCTGCTTGTGAATAAATTTTATGTTCGAATCCGGTACGTCCTTTAAAGTCAGCGGTACAGCAGAGAACCAATTGCTCAACGCGTACGGGTTTTCTCCACGCATCAATCTTGTCAAACAGCTTAATGAAAGTGGTCGCCTTGAGCTCATTTGCGTGATGAACATTGGTGTGGTGTTCGCATACGATCAGTGCCAAATCACGATATTCATTAGGCACTTTTACTCGTTTACAGAGCTGTTTAATGACATCTAGGCCTCGTTGTTCATGCATTTTATGGCTAGGAAGAATCTCTTTTGGGGTAAGGGCCTTACCCAGATCGTGCATTTGAGAGGCAAATCTAATCAGTAAATGTGGACTCAATAGAGCGGCTTGTTGAGCAACCATTACGGTGTGTATTCCAGTATCAATCTCCGGGTGCCACTGCTTGGGTTGTGGTACACCATAAAGAGCATCGATCTCCGGCAGGACGACGCGAAGTGCTCCACATTGTCGTAATACGGTCAAAAACTGCTGAGGGTTATCGTAATTCAAAGATTTTTGCCACTCTTGCCATACTCGCTCTGCGGTTAACTCTGACAGCTCTCCACTGGTAACAATTTGACCCATCAACGCGATGGTTTCATCAGCGATAGTAAAGCCCAAATGGTGGAAGCGGGCGGCAAATCGAGCAACTCGAAGCACTCTTAATGGATCCTCAACAAACGCAGAGGAAACATGACGCAAAACTCGCTGTTTAAGATCATCCAATCCATTATAAGGATCAATCAATTGGCCATTTTCATCTTGAGCAATCGCATTGATGGTTAAATCTCGGCGGATTAAATCTTGTTCTAAAGTAACGTCTGGACTGGAGTAGCAAGTAAAGCCTTTATAGCCTCTGCCTGCTTTACGCTCTGTTCTTGCGAGCGCAAACTCCTCTTTGGTTTTTGGGTGTAAAAAGACGGGGAAATCTTGGCCTACAGTTTGGTATCCTAATGCGGTCATCGCTTCAGGTGTTGAGCCTACGACTACCCAATCACGGTCTTTTATTGCTAAACCAAGTAACGCATCTCGGACTGCGCCACCGACTAGATAAGTCTTCACTGTTAATTCCTTACTGGCAAACATCGGCAAATATATGAGTATCATACAAGATTGACAGATCTTTCTTTACTTTCCAACGTTCAATGTTAATTTGCATATATCATGCTGCTTATCAAGTCGATTCAATAACGGTATATCGTAAAGAAGGTTAAATGTATAAGGACTACTATCAGCTTACTGAGTCTCCATTCTCAATTGTACCGAGTGCTCGATTTCTGTTTTTAAGCCACCGTCATCGTGAGGCATTAACCCAATTGCAATCTGGGCTGTCAAATGGAGGAGGTTTTGCGCTGCTGACCGGTGAAGTAGGTACAGGTAAAACCACCGTGTCTAGAGCTCTACTTGCTGGGCTTAGCGATAATGTACAAGCAGGATTAATTCTAAACCCTACTTTTACTCGTCATGAGTTGCTTGCCAGTATTTGCGATGAGTTTGCGATTGAATACCAATGCAATGACAGCATTAAGTTGCTGAGTGATGCGATTTATCTTTTTTTATTGAACAATCACACAAAAGGAATTCAAACCCTCTTAGTCATTGATGAAGCACAACATTTAACACCTGATGTGTTAGAACATCTGCGATTATTAACCAATCTGGAAACGGAGAGTCAAAAACTGTTAAAAGTGTTATTGATTGGTCAGCCTGAGCTTCAGCATCACCTTCAGCAGGATAATTTGCGTCAATTAGCGCAACGGATCACGGCTCGTTATCATCTGCTTCCTCTTACTGGTGATGATGTAAGTCGTTACATTACTTTTCGACTTCAAATTGCGGGCTGTCATCTGCCACTTTTTAGTGCCAGCGCAGTTAAGTACATCTCGACGCATACAAAAGGGGTTCCAAGATTGATCAATCTTGTGTGCGATGAATCCTTGCAACTGGGATATCGAGAAAACAGCAGAACAATCAGTAAAGCTCAAGTCAAAATAGCGTGCCAGAAAGTGATGCACTGGCAAGGAGATAAAGTATCTCAACCATCAAGGAGGCCTCTACTTAAGGGAGTAGGACTGAGTTTAATCAGTTTGGCTCTTGCGATAATAAGCTATCGTCTGTTTGTTATACCTGACCGTGATGCCATGATTGAAACAACAGAGATTCCAGTGGCCGTTATTGAAACCGTTCCTATAGAAGCCGCTAGTCGTCTTACAGATGCAGAGATAACGGCGTTGGTGGAGCAGGCTGGCGATCCAAGTTTGTCGATGAAAGAGTTGTACCGCGCATGGGGTTATGAGATTGATGTTGGCAGTGCAGAGTGTAGCCGTGGTATGGAGGTAAACCTCTACTGTTATCAAGGCAGCAACACACTGAAGGAGTTGAGCCGTTTAAATCGTCCGGCTGTGGTTAATTTGACATTTATGCAGCAACGTTTTTTTGCCGTACTGTTTGCCATTGAATCTGATTCAGTGGAGTTATTGATGGCTAATCAGAGGGTTAAAGTGCCCATTGAATGGTTTGAAGCGCATTGGAGTGGTGAGTTTACGTTGCTGTGGCACTCACCAATAGGCAGTGACAAAGTCTTAAAATTTGGCCAGCAAGGTATGAGAGTGACGCAGTTTGATGTTCTATTGTCATCAGTTTTGGGGTTAAAGAGCATTAACTCAAACCATTTTGAGCAACAGTTGCAGAAGAGAGTGGAAATGTTTCAACAACAACAAGGCCTGCAATCAGATGGGGTCATTGGACTAAAAACACTGTTCGCCTTAGATCTTCTGGTAAATTTGAAAGCGCCGAAATTGGTTAAGGAGCAATAGTGTCAAATATCCTTAATGCACTGCATCAATCTGAGCAGCAGTTTAAAAAACAACAAAGCGTTGAAAGCAGATCCGGTAGCTATCAATATTCAGAAGAGAGAAGAGTGGTAAACCTCTATTTTCTTTTTTCGTTGTTAGTGTGTATTCCGGCTGCTGTGGTCATGATTATTGCCGTTATTATTAACCCGGAGCCGGCTAAGCAATTCTCTGCCAAATTACTCTCATTTGGTGCTGAGCGAGCTTTACCGCAGATGACTGCTGTTACCCCTCAAACTCCAGTTGCCATTACTGAGGAGCGGTCAGGGCTCGTTATTCTTGAATATCCTAGCTTTGATACTCAACGTATGCCTGAAACAGAGTCTTTCGCTAACAGTAATGATTTACCATTGGATAATACTTTGGTTGTTCAATCTGATAAACCGCAGCAACCTGATGAGAGTGAGATAGATTTAAATCGTTTGGATATGAGTGAACTCTCACCAGAGATTGTCGCCCGCTTAAAGAGTATCATGCAGAATCAACCACAAGGCTCTGATTCAACAATGAGGTCTGATTCGATAGACAATATAGAACAACAGAGTATCGCTCTGCCGAGAAATAGCTCAACCTTTATGGGTAGTCTTCCTGCTTTAAACTTTCAAACTCATATTTATTCGAGCCAAGCGAAAAAACGATGGGTCAAGGTAAATGGAGTAGAAGTAAAAGAGGGAGATGACATTACTTTAGGAGTGAGGTTAGAAGAGATCAAACCGAGAGAAGTGTTAGTAAGTTTCGATGGGCAGTTAATATCGATTCCTTCCCTGTATGAGTGGTCGGGCTAATTAACGGTTACTAGCGGTAACAAACAGTCTGTAATAAAAAACCAGAACACCTAGATGTTCTGGTTTTTTTATCTCTTATGCCCAGCCGTTCTGCTTCTTTTTACGACTAGGAATGATGTGTGGAAGTAGCAGTCCAAAGATAAGACCAATGCCAGCAACACCGCCGCCATACATGAAGTAACGAAGCAGAAGATCCTCTTTCTGAGTATCTAACTTAGCACGTAATTCACGAACCTCAGCTTGAGAAGCCGTTAACTGGTTGTTCATTTCGCTGTAATTTTGCTCTAAACCTTGAATCTGAGCATTTCTTTGAGCGAGAGAGTCTGACATGCCCGCTTTTTCATCGTTCGCCGCAGTACGAGCATTGGAAAGCAGGTCTTTCACTGTTTTTAGCTCATTCTCAAGTAGAGGCAATCGAATGGCGATACTCGCTACTTTAGATACGTATTTGCTTTCAACCCAACCTTTACGACCACGAGGATCCAATATTTGAGTAAAACCACTATTTTTATCAGACGTTAGGTAAGTGATTTTATCACCAGCGTTCACACTACCAATAATTTTAAACTGATTACTAGGGCCTGAATGCATATAGGTAAACAGATTATCGGCAATGTAGCGAGTTTGCGCTTGAGTTGGAAAAGACATGGTAGCGACAATCATGACTAAGCTAAGAAGATACTTCACTGTAGAATCCTTTATTGACATTAAATAATAGTTCACTGACTAAGGTGAATATTAAAAACTTTTTTCCAATGGTGCAAGGGAGTTGTTTATAAAAAAAGGAAAGCTAAGCTTTCCTTTTCTACAATCTCAATTATAAGTTAGCTGGCAAATGTGGCAATTGATTGCATGATGTAGAAGAAAATAACAGCAAGCAAAGCACCAGCAGGTAGCGTGACAACCCAAGAAGCGACGATATTACGTACTACGCCAAGGTTTAGTGCGGCAATGCCTCGGGCAAAACCTACGCCTAATACTGCGCCTACTAAAGTTTGAGTTGTTGAAATCGGCAGGCCCGTACCAGAAGCGAGTACAACTGTTGTCGCGGTTGCGAGTTGAGCAGCAAATCCTCGACTAGGTGTCAATTCTGTGATGCCAGTTCCAACGGTAGCCATTACTTTATGACCCATTGTCGCTAAACCAACCACAATACCAACACCACCAAGAGGAAGAATCCACCAAGCAATTTTACTGGTTGCCGTGATTTCGCCCATATTTTCTATGGTTGAGGCAATCGCTGATAAAGGCCCAATGGCATTAGCGACATCGTTAGAACCGTGAGCAAACGCCATAGCACAGGCTGTGATTACCATTAAGGTACTAAAAATACGCTCGACTCCACCAAAACCACGACTGTCTTTTTCGTTATCGTCGGTCACGTTGGCAAATCTGCGGTTTATGTAGTAGTAACCACCGACCATTACGATAGCTGAAAGGGCCATTGATAACATCCATGCTTCGCCTGTGGTTAGGTGCAAACCAATATGTTTAAGCCCTTTTTTGATGGTCACAAGCGCGATAACCATGGTGGTTATAAACATATAGATAGGGACAAAACGTTTTGCATTGAGCAATGGTGCTTCGGTATCAAATATTAAACGTTGGGCACTGGTAAAGATCATATAAGCAAACAGCCCGGATATGAAGGGGGTGACTAACCAACTTCCGACAATACCTTGAACTGAGTCCCAATCAACGGCTTCTGGACCAACTGAAATACAAGCAAAACCGATGATTGCACCAATAATTGAGTGAGTAGTTGATACGGGCCAACCCATATATGAAGCTAATAATAACCAGGTGCCAGCGGCAAGAAGCGCTGACATCATGCCGTAAATTAATACGTCTGGCTGAGATGCAAATAGTGAGGTATCTATCACCCCTTTGCGGATTGTATCTGTGACTTCGCCGCCTGCTAAATATGCGCCAGCAAATTCAAAGATCATCGCAATGACGATCGCTTGTTTTACAGTAAGAGCTTTAGAACCAACTGATGTACCCATAGCGTTAGCTACATCATTAGCACCAATACCGATTGCCATTAAAAATCCGAAAGCAGCGGCAACGATAAGCAGTAAAGTACCGTGATTCGCAATGATATCCATTGTATTACCTGTGAATGAAAAAACCGATTAAGAGCGAGATAACATGAGCTCAAGTCTAGCGCCAACACGCTGTGCCTGATCTGCAATGCCACCAACCCACTCAAGAATTTTGTAGAGAAACATGATATCGATTGGGTTGTACTTAGATTCTATCACCATCAATTGTTGACAAAGCACAACCTGAAGTGCATCAGTATCATCTTCGATTATGTCTAATTGATGGATCATTTCAGCAACCAGAGTTACTTCACGGCCTTTAAAGCCAGTCTCTAGTAACTCATCGAGTTCGTTGATTACTTTTTGTGCTTGTTTTGCTGCATCTAAGCAGCGAATCACATACTCGACAAAACCTTTTTGCATTGAGGATGGAATTTGAAGTTCGCGACCATAGACTCGACCAGATATATCTTTTGCAAGATTGGCAAGTTTATCTTGTTGAGTGAGAAGCTCTAACATATCGCCACGATCAACAGGCATGAAAAGACCGCGGGGAAGTTTTAAGCGGATTTCACGTTTTAGTACGTCAGCTTCTTTTTCTAAATGAGAAATTTGTTCACGCAATTCACCAGCAGTTTCCCAGTCATCGTTTGAACAAGCTTCAAAAAAAGGAATCAGTAGTGAACAACATTCGTTGACACAGATTACATGACGTTGCAAAGGTTTAATTGGGGACTTTGCAAATAACCCCATAATTGTATTTACTGGCATGGTTTCTAAACCTAATTAAACAAAACCCAATTTGGTGCTTTGTTAAGCGATGGCCATAAAGGCGCGAATGTTAACCCAATCACTGCGGTAATAAAACTATTTTAGATCATCAATTGATGATATTTCTGACTTGCCGTAGCGTACTTTTGGCAATATCCTTGATTAGTCACTCGTAAAAGGGTTAATCATGGAAACTGAGATAGAGTTAAAATTTTTTGTTTTGCCTGAATTTTCTAGTATTTTACAGTCGAAAATTGCGGATGCAAAGATTTTACAACAAAGTAGCAAAAACCTAGGGAATATCTATTTTGATACCCCTAGCCAGTTATTAAGAAAACATGACATTGGTTTTCGCATTAGACGATTTGATAATGTGTATGTGCAAACACTGAAAACATCAGGACGAGTTGTGGCGGGGTTGCATCAAAGACCAGAATACAATGCTGAGCATGACTCTAACTCACCAGATGTTTCGCTGCATCCTGTTGAAGCATGGCCAGAGCAGGTAAATTTGTCTCAACTTCAACAAGATTTAGAACCGCTATTTGCTACTAACTTTGTCCGTCAGCAGTGGTTAATTGCCATGTCTGATGGTAGCCACATTGAGTTAGCATTTGATCAAGGCGAAGTGGTTTCTGGTGATGACGTGGCATTGATTTGCGAAGTTGAATTAGAGTTAAAATCAGGTCAAACGGATGCGTTATTCACGTTAGCAAGAACACTTTCGGAAGATGGAGGTATGCGTTTAGGCAACCAAAGTAAAGCTGCAAAAGGTTATCGATTAGCGGGTGGTCAGTTAAGTGATGAAATCAAAGCACTCTCAAGTGTTAACTTGTCCTCTAATGATTCTGTAGAGGACTGTTTTATTGCTTCTTTAGAGCATGCATTGGAACATTGGCACTATCATGAGCAGATTTACATTGAACGTTCTGGTGCTCAAGCACTACAAGAGATCTGTACTGCGATCTCCTTTATTAGGCAGATATTAACGGTATTCAGCGGCGTGATCCCTAGACGTGCAAGTGCGGTTATTCGACAGGAATTAAAATGGCTAAATGAGGAGTTTACTTGGTTAGATCAAGCGAAATATATTTCAGCACTGATTGAAGATAAAGGTCAACCATTACGACGTCTTGATGCACAAAAGCAGATAGTGAATAATCTCAATCAACAGTTTGAGACATTGCCGGTCAGGAAAGATTGTTTAACCTTATTACAATCCTCTCGATATTGTGGGTTGTTACTTGATATGAGTCGCTGGATTTTAACCAAAGGATGGCAGCCGTTTCTTGATAATCGTGCAAAAGAGTTAATGTCTGCCTCTATAGAGGGCTATTCAACAGATCTGCTCAATAATACCTGGCAACAACTGCTCAATGCATTTCCAATTGATGCCAGTTTGCACTGTGGGGATTATGTGGCTCAAAAAGTGTGTTTAAGCCGAAATTTAATGACAGGGATCTGTTTTGCAGATATCTATGATGAAGTCCGACGAAGTAAATTTAGAATGCCTTGGGAAGATCTTCTTGCAGGTATCGATGATCTCGAGATGTTAGAACCGCTGAGGATACAATCAGAATTGCTTGAAGGAGATGAGAAAGATCAACTTCTCCGCTGGATAGAACGACAAGAACGGTCCATTTTACATGCAATGAATCAGACCCGAAAAGCTGGGGTAGATATACCACCTTATTGGCAATAAATAGAGTAATAACTGACTGAATCCGTAGCGTTGTACGTTACGGATTTTTTTAGATGTTATTTCTTGTGATCCATTTTTTCTTCGATGGCAGCAAGACGCTGTAGGATCTGTTGTTGTTGATCCATCATCTGATCCCACTGTTGTTGTTTTAATCGGCGTTGTTGCTCTTTTTCTCTATTTATATGATTCTGTTTCGGTTCAGTGATGACTGAGCTGATTAAACCTGAAATCATACCAAACATACCAACACCACAAATAATAATGACAGAGGCTAATAATTTTCCGCTAGAGCTGACCGGGTAGTGATCGCCATAACCTACCGTAGAGATAGTAACAAAAGCCCACCACAGAGCATCGCCACCATCTTTGATATTGGCATCTGGATGCTGACTCTCAATCATTAGCATTAAACCTGATCCAACCGTGATTAAAATGACCATAATTAAAAATATGGACGCGAGAGTAGTCTCACGACGGTAGGTTTTTAGTTGATGCAGAATCACTTTACTGGATCGTAGAATACGAATCAGTCGGAAAATTTGAAAGATACGGGCATAACGAAAGATTTCAATAACTGGCAAGCTAGCAAAAAAGTCAATCCAGTGGGTTTTTATATACTCAACTCGATTGCTGCTGCGAGCTAAATCTAAAAACAGTTGAAAAAGAAATACGGAGCATATCAAGGTGTCAATCCCGATCAGCAGCTGGTGACTCTCTGCATTAATGGGTGCGAAAAGAAGAATTGAGATAATGATTAATGAGATGAAAGACAAGAATAACGACATCAAACTCATCGGTTTTAGGTCGGTTCTGGTAGAGTTAGTGGGCATTATTACCTCATAAATGTGGCGTGAAGAACATCAATAGAACCATCATCTTAAAAGGTAGAGTGGTTAGTCAAATAAAGTTTGATATAGAAATATCAATTATTTTTTAAATCGTTCAATTTTTATATGGGAACAATGATTGCGCTTTTTATCATTTTGTTTCTCTTTTCACTTCATTATTCTTTTCCTCTCTTATGTAACATTCTTTTGTAAACCATTAGTTTTGCACTTACATAAGGTACACAGGAGAAAAATGAATACTATTAATAAAACAGTGTTAGCTATTTTTACTACGTTTCTTGCCACGTCATGTTTTGCAAATTCATGGGGGTACTCAGGGGGTAGTGGGCCTGAACATTGGAGTGACATGGATAGCTCATTCTCTACTTGCGGCAGTGGCGTGAATCAATCTCCTATTAATCTAACAAAAATGGTAGAGACTAATTTGACGCCTTTAAAATTGAACTACCAAGCTGGAGGTAATCAGATAATCAATAATGGGCACTCAATTCAAATAAATTATGCTTCAGGAAGTACGTTATCACTTGATGGTGATACTTACTCGTTAAAACAGTTTCATTTTCATGCCCCAAGTGAAAACAGAATTGAAGGTGAGTCATTTCCAATGGAGGCTCACTTTGTACATGCTGATAAAGAGGGGCATCTAGCTGTTATTGCCGTTATGTTTAAAGTTGGGCAAGAAAATCTTGAATTAGAGAAAGCCTGGGAATCTATGCCAAATAAACCGCAGGAGAAACAAGCGCTAACGGATGAAGTCAATGCCGCTTCTCTTCTTCCTAAGAGTCATGATTATTATCGATTTAATGGATCGCTAACCACACCACCTTGTAGTGAGGGCGTTAAGTGGTTAGTCATGAAAAACTATGAAACAGCCTCTTCCGAACAGATCTCTAAATTCACTAACATAATGGCACATCCAAACAATCGGCCTATTCAGTCAATCAATGCCAGAGCGGTAATGCAGTAATCAACCGGATTATAGCGCCTAGGTTTTTGGCGCTATAATTACCGTTTTTGAGTAAGAGTGACTTCCTTGTACATATTGTGATAACTTTCTAATATATAAAATTATTTATTAGCAATGCCACTGAAAATCAACAGTCAGTGAAATACTGACTGTTGATTTTTTACAATGCGAACAAGTAAAGGATGAAACATGCTACTGCCCCCCCTTTTGAAAGAGACTTGCCATTTGGCCGTCGCAAACATTGAAGAGCTATCACCTGACTGTTTCTCAGCGTGGCCAACCGAGTATTTAATTCAACGAGACAGAGTATTGGCTGGCAGTGATTTTGTGGCAGAAGCGTTGAGGTTTGATCTGGAGCTGGTGAGAACCCTGCCAACAATGCTGAATGAACCAAGCCGTAAAGATAACTATCGAACTCGCTTAGTGCATATTTTAGATAGTTGCAGTGATGACGTCTCTTTCATGCGGGCTCTTCGCACATTTCGCCGCCGAGAGATGAGTTACATCGCGTGGCGAGATTGTGTGGCTACTTGGGGCTTAGTATTGAGCCTTGAGCACTTGTCAGAGCTTGCTGAAGCGATGATATTTGAAGCGTATTCTTGGTTATATAAGCAGTGCTGTGAGGAGATGGGTACACCGATGAATAGTGAGGGTGTACCACAGCCTATGTTAATTATAGGTATGGGAAAATTAGGTGGTCATGAGCTCAACTTCTCATCCGATATTGATTTGATTTTTACCTATCCTGAAAATGGAGAGACGCAAGGCGCTCGCCGCAGCATTGCTAATGCACAGTTTTTTACTCGATTAGGTCAACGGCTAATTAAAGCATTAGATCAACAGACCGTGGATGGTTTCTGTTATCGAGTTGACTTGAGGTTAAGACCGTTTGGTGAAAGTGGCCCATTGGTGATGAGTTACGCAGCTCTTGAAGATTACTATCAAGAACAAGGGCGTGACTGGGAACGTTATGCGATGGTTAAAGCTCGTGTAATGGGTAAAGAGATGTACTGTCAGTATCAAGAGCTTAGTCAAATGTTGCGCCCTTTTGTATTTCGTCGCTATATTGATTTCAGTGCTATTCAGTCACTGAGAAGAATGAAATCAATGATAAACAGTGAAGTTCGACGAAGAGGATTAAGTAACAACATTAAACTGGGTGCTGGTGGTATTCGAGAGATTGAGTTTATCGCCCAAGTGTTTCAGCTGATTCGTGGAGGACGTGAGCCCTCTCTTCGTAGTCGAGGGTTATTAGCAACGCTCGATGCCATTCAGCAACTCTCTCTACTCCCTGATGAAGATGTAGATACATTACGTTGCAGTTACACTTTTTTACGTCGCTTAGAGAATTTACTGCAGGCCATCAATGATAGTCAAACGCAAACTTTGCCTGATAGTGATCTCGACCAGAAGAGGCTTGCTTATGCCATGAATGTTGAGAGTTGGTCACATCTACTGCAAGATATTGAAAGAGTGATGCTCAGTGTTAGCCAGATCTTCCAACAGCTGATTGGGGAAGAAGAACAAGAAGATGAGAATAAAATTGCAGAACACTTCAATGAACTGTGGGCCATGGCGAGAGAGAAAGAGGTCTCTGTCGCTATTTTAGAGGATCTGGTTGGTGATAAATCAAAGCAACTAAGTGATCAGCTGTATCAGTTTAAAATAGAACTGAGTAAGAAAACATTGGGCCCACGTGGAAGGGAAGTACTTACTAACCTAATGCCAAAAATCATCAGTGTGATTCTTTCTCGCAAAGATGCACAAGACACTCTGCCCAGAGTTACCTTTCTTTTGTTGAAAATAGTAACAAGAACGACTTATCTGGAACTGTTAGATGAACACCCAGCAGCGATGGAACATCTCATTAGGCTATGTGCAGCCAGTCCAATGGTGGCAGAACAGTTGGCTCGTTATCCGGTATTACTAGACGAACTATTGGATATTCAACAGCTCTATACCCCAATTGCAATAACAGATTACAAAAGCGAGTTGCATGAATTTTTAGCAAGAATTCCTGAAGATGATATGGAACAACAGATGGAAGCGCTGCGTCAGTTTAAGCAGATTGCTCTATTAAGAGTTGCCGCAGCGGACATCACGGGCACATTACCCGTAATGAAAGTGAGTGACCACTTAACCTATTTGTCTGAAGCCATTGTTGAGTCTGTGGTGAATCAAGCATGGTTGCAAGTGACAGAAAAATTTGGTGAGCCAGGCTATTTAAAAGAGCGAGGCGGTAGAGGTTTCTCGGTTATTGGCTATGGAAAAGTAGGAGGTTGGGAGTTAGGTTATAATTCTGATTTAGATGTGGTTTTTTTACATGACTGCCCAACAAACGATGTTACGGATGGGAAGAAAGAGATCGACTCTAGGCAGTTTTACCTGCGACTTGCCCAGCGTATTATTCATATTTTCTCTACGCGTACCCCATCGGGTATTCTGTATGAAATTGATACTCGGTTGAGGCCTTCGGGTGAGTCTGGTTTATTGGTTTCTCATATCACCTCATTTGATGAGTATCAACAACAAGAAGCATGGACTTGGGAACATCAAGCCTTAGTTAGGACTCGTGTGATATATGGTGATCAAGCGTTAACCACAGCCTTTAATACAACTCGACGTAAGGTTGTTTGTATGGCGCGCGACCCGCTATCATTACAGAGAGATGTTGTGTCAATGCGTCATAAAATGAGAGAGCAGCTTGGCAGCAAAGCGGGCAGTCATCAGTTTAAACTTAAACAAGATAAAGGCGGTATTACCGATATCGAGTTTCTGGCACAGTATTTGGTATTAAAAGAGAGTCATGGCATTAATGACTTAACCATTTGGTCGGATAACGTACATATTTTTGAATCAATGGCAAAATATAAAGTAATGTCTAAAGAGGTGGCGACAGCGCTGATCAATGCTTACTGTGTCATGCGAAATGAGATCCACCACTTAAATTTGTTAGGTTTAAGTGCTGAGGTGGAAAATACACGGTTCACTGCTGAGAGAGAAGCGGTAGTCGGAGCGTGGCAGCAATGGCTAAAAGATGTTTAATTTTTAATTGGATAGCACTCACCCTGTGATAAAATCGTGATGCAATTATATTCTCGGAGAAAACTATGAAACCCACTCTTCCAAATTATCAACAATCAGAAGTTCTTATTGTTGGTGATGTGATGTTAGACCGCTACTGGACAGGAACCACCGGACGTATCTCACCAGAGGCTCCTGTTCCTATTGTTAAAGTGGAAAATAATGAAGAGCGTCCTGGGGGAGCAGCCAATGTTGCGATGAACATTGCAGCTTTAGGTGGAACGGCGCACCTTATAGGCATGACAGGTATCGATGAGCCTGCTCAAGCGCTATCGGATAAGTTAACTACATTAAACGTTAACTGTGATTTTATTGCGCTCAAAGAGTACCCAACCATAACCAAACTTAGAGTGTTGAGTCGTGGTCAACAGCTGATTCGTTTAGATTTTGAAGATGGATTTCATGATGTTGAGCCAGAAGCAGTCCTCTCTCGCATAGAGAAGTCATTGCCTAAAGTCAGCGCTATGATCTTATCAGATTATGCCAAAGGCGCTTTAGAGCACTCTCGCTTAATGATTGCTCAGGCTCGTAAGGCAGGAATTCCTGTATTTATTGATCCAAAAGGCGCAGATTTTGAGCGTTATCGAGGCGCCACGTTATTGACCCCAAATATGTCAGAGTTTGAAGATGTGGTCGGTAAAGTAAAAGATGAACATGAGCTGGTCGAAAAAGGATTAGAGGTTATCGAAAAGTATGATTTTGAAGCCTTGCTGGTGACTCGAAGTGAGCATGGTATGAGTCTGCTTAGAAAAGGACAAGAGCCGCTGCATCTGCCGACATTAGCAAAAGAGGTCTTTGATGTGACTGGTGCGGGAGATACGGTTATCTCTGTATTGGCCGCTTCTGTTGCTGCAGGAAAACCACTGGATCAAGCGTGTGCATTAGCCAATGCTGCTGCGGGTGTTGTGGTCGGTAAATTAGGCACATCGACACTCTCTACTATCGAATTGGCAGAAGCCATTCACGGTGGTCAAGATGCTGGTTTTGGTGTTATTGGCGAAGAACAACTGATTGTCGCAGTAAAAAATGCTCGAGCTCGCGGTGAGAAAGTCGTGATGACCAATGGGTGTTTTGATATTTTGCATGCAGGGCATGTCTCCTATTTGAATGAAGCAGCAAAGCTTGGTGATCGATTAATAGTCGCAGTAAATTCGGATAGCTCAGTGCAAGGTCTAAAAGGCCCTGGACGTCCGGTGAACCCTGAAGATAGACGCATGGCGGTTCTAGCAGGACTTGGCGCCGTTGATTGGGTGGTTGATTTTAGTGAGCAAACGCCACAACGATTAATTTCGAATGTACTGCCAACGCTATTAGTTAAAGGCGGAGATTATAAGCCGGATGAGATCGCTGGTGGTGCTGAAGTTATTGCCGCTGGAGGTGAAGTGAAAGTGTTGAATTTTGAAGATGGTTGTTCAACATCTGAAATTATCGAAGCAATTCGAGGAGGAAAAGGTTAATCAGTGAAGTGGTTAACTATGCCGACTCCCTGTCGGCAACTTTCTCTACTGATGAGAGAGAGTTAACTATTTATTTCTTTGTATAGGTTACTTTAGATTCAAATTGCTTAGCAATAGAGCTAGATATTCCATGTGCTTGTTTTTTAGTTAGCTTTTTGCTAACAACAACAGGTAACCACTTGTTTAGCCATGGATCAAACCAAGTTACTTCATAAATCATTCTTATTTCCTCGTTTATTTATTGAACTGTGAACATTGTATAGCCATAATCAATAATAATAAAGTATATCATCCTTTATTATTATTTCAATGTGATATGCGTTGTACTCAGATTTATGGAATTGAAATGATTATTTGAAAAGCTTATTATTAATGATAAAGAAAATGGAAGTTTATTATGCCTAGAGTTAGCCAAAAAGTAGCCCAAGAGACACGCCGCCGAATTATTAGCACTGCTTTTAAGATGATTCTTAATGATGGGTTTGAATCCCTGACTTTTACTAATATTGCAAAGTCAGCTGAGATCAGTCGTTCAGGAATCAATGCTCACTTTAAAAAGAAAGAAGACTTAATCCATGAGATTGAACCTTTAATGGTCAACTTAATTGTGACTAGGCTGGATTTTACATCGGCTAAAAATTTTTGGGACTCTTGGGTTAATCAAGTTGATAATGAAAAAGATTTTCAACACGTTATCTTATGTAGCATAGAGTTTAGTTTCAGCAAAACTGGTTTTGAAAATTTAATAAACGCGATAGATGGAGATCCAGAAGAGTGCACTAAAATTGCTTATCAAGCGGTTGGTTATGCTCAAATTCATCTGAATAAAAAGGAATAAATATGCCCCGAGCTCCAAGAGTTCGGGGCATGTTTTTTAAGAATACGCTTATTTTGCTAAAGCAACTAAAGAGTTATTGATATCTAAAATATCTTGCTCGTTCAGTGTACCGACCGCTAACTTAAGTTGCAGTACACTTAAAATGTAGTCATAACGTGCATTAGCCAGATTACGGTTTGAGTCATATAAGCGGCGAGTTGAGTCCAACACATCCACAATAGTACGTGTACCAACATCAAATCCAGCTTCGGTCGCTTCTAGTGCTGACTTTGCAGAGAGAACTGATTGCTTATAAGCTCTCAATGCCCCAATGGATGCGTTAATATTGTTGTTAAAACCTCGAACATCTTTAACCACACTACGGTAAGTCGCTTCCAGATCTTCACTGGCTGCTACGTAGGAAAATTGCGCTTGTTTCTCTAATGAACTGGTATTGCCACCTGAATAGATAGGCACCACTAAGTTAATGCCCGCTTTTAGATCGTTAGCATCGTAACTGTTGCTTGAGTAATTTATAGAATCATAATCAGTATAACCGTATGAGGCGTCAAACGTCAGTGAAGGTAGGTGACCAGAACTGGCTAGTGAGATGTTATCTTTGGCGATATCTTGATTAATCCGAGCGGCCAACAAGCTTAAGTTTTTCTGTTCAGCTTCATCAACCAAGGCTTGGCTAGAGCTTTGTGGTGTACGAGCAGAAAAGCGCTTGGTGTCGAGTGTGCTTAATGTTTTATGCTCTTGTCCAGTAATTTCACGCAGGCCTTCATAACTGTTGACCAATGCGTTTTCTGACAGAATCTCGTCAGCTAACACGCCATCGTATTGTGCTTGAGCATCATGAACATCAGTGATCGCAGATAGGCCCACATCAAAACGCTGTTTTGTCTGCTCTAGCTGACGAGCAACCGAGGCCTTTTCGGCGCGCACAAACTCTAAATTATCCATTGCGCGTAGAACCTCAAAGTAAGCTTGAGCCACACGAAGGATAACGCCCTGCTGCTCTGCAGCGTAGGCAGAATCAGATTGGCGCGCTATTTTCTCTGCCGTATCTAAACTGATCCAGCTTGAACGTTGATACAACTCTTGCTGTAAAGAAATGCCAGCGTTAAACGCGTTGTTCTCATTCTCGTTGCGGTTCGAACGGGTTGTATTGTAACCCGCAGTTAAGTTTATCTGTGGCAATAATGAACTTTGGGTGGAGTTAACCGCCTCAAATGCAACATCTTTTTGCGCTGCCGCTCTTAATAGCTGCGGATCATTCTCTTTAGCTTGGTTATATATTTCTGCTAAGTTGTCTGCCATGACTAACTGAGTAAAGCCGCCGAGCGCCAGACTGATAACAAGAGGAAGCAATTTTCTCATGAGTGCCGTACCTGCATTTAAGTATATTTATAATAAATTAATTGTAGAGTTTAACCCAACTCTGACATAAATTGCTTGAAAGATTACGTTTTTTTACGTTTATGTTGAACAATAATCAATCAAATTGCTGTTAGAGATGAATAAAACGAGACTTTATCTATATTGACATTTTTATTGACTGTTATTGTTCGAAATAGTCAATTTTTAAAGGGATAATCCTATGACAGAGAAGAACGGTATTGCCAATAAATCAGAGACTTTTAACAAACAAGATGTCGAAGTTATGTCAAAAACATCGCTGTTTAATGGATTTTTCAGCATGGTGAAATATACTTTCCGTCATCGCCTTTTTGCTGGGGGTTGGAGTGATACCATTGAAAGAGAGATGTTTGAGCGAGGTCATGCAGCTGCGTTACTGCCCTATGACCCTATACTGGATAAAGTGGTTTTGATTGAACAAATACGAGTAGGAGCACTCGAAGATAGATCACCTTGGCAGTTTGAAATCATTGCTGGAATGATAGACAAAGGTGAGAGTGCAGAGGAAGTGGTACGTAGAGAGAGCATGGAAGAGGCTGGCCTAACTGTGATATCGACCGAAAAAATCACATGTTATTTCCCTTCATCAGGTGCGTGTTCAGAGCGTTTAGATTTGTTTGTAGGCTTGATAGACAGTCGTCAAGCGGGCGGTATACATGGCTTAGAAGAGGAGGGAGAAGACATTAAAGTTCATATTGTTGATAGAGAACTCGCTTACTCAATGGTGAATAGTGGTAAAATTGAGAATTCTGCCTCAATAATTGCATTGCAGTGGCTAGAATTGAATAATTCACGTTTAAGATCACTGCATTCTAATGATGAATAATAGACAATATCATGTCGATCTAGCGGATCTTATGCGGGTTTATGAAACCAATTACGCAAAGCTAAGCGCCTTATTGCCGAGAAGCAACAAAATTGAAGACCAATGCTGCTATCAAGTCGAAAAGCAGCATTATCAGATTGAAATTATTGAAGTGACGGTTTACACGACTCTGGTCAATATTTGGCAAGTTGAGGGCGATGCCCAATACCCTCTGCCTAAATTAACGGTAAGGCTCTATCACGATGCTAAAGTTGCTGAAGTGTGTGCAGCTGAGAGCCTCTCAAGAGTAAAACCCCGCTATCAATATCCAAATGTAAAAATGCTTCAACGAGATGAAAAACTGCAGTTGAATCGATTCCTAGGGGATTGGTTAACCTTCTGTCTTAAACGTGGTGTGACTGGAACACCGATAATTTAATATTTACAACAGGGTTATTGACGTTTTGCAACCTGATTTATTGCCATTAGAACATTCTGAAAATACAGTGTTATTTCAACTAACAGATACCCATTTGTATGGTAATACAAATGGTGCTCTGCTAGGTGTAAAAACATTAGACAGCTTTCATGCGGTTGTTGATAGTATTTTAGAATCGAATCTCAATTGTGATGCGATTTTAGCGACAGGAGATATCTCTCAAGATCATTCAACACTCTCTTATCAAAGATTTGCTAACGGGATATCTGCGATCAAAAAACCGTGTTATTGGCTTCCAGGAAATCACGACTACAAACCGAGTATGGGGGCGGTATTGCCTTCAGAGCAGATAAAACCTAGTACGCACATATTGCTTGGAGAGAATTGGCAAATGATTCTGCTTGATAGCCAAGTTGAAGGCGTTCCTTATGGTGAGCTGAGTCAGTTGCAATTACAGCAACTTGATGAACAATTATTACGTTACCCAACGCGACATACTTTAATATTGCTACACCACCACCCAATTTCTATCAACAGTGCTTGGCTTGATCAGCATCAACTTCATAATAAAGAGCAATTCTGGTCTGTGTTATCTGGTCATCATAATGTGAGCGGTATATTATGTGGACATATTCATCAAGAGTTAGATGTGAAAATAAACGGGGTTAGAGTGATGGCTACGCCATCTACATGTGTACAGTTTTTGCCTAACTCCAATGATTTCTCTGTCGATCAACAAGCACCTGGGTGGCGACGATTAGAGTTACTGCCGACTGGAAAAATAAAAACTGATGTTTTTAGATTAGCCAATAATCGCTTTCTTCCTAATTTAAACTCTTCTGGGTACTAATTATTATGGCGATGATTAAACCTAGCATGCTTCTTTACATTCACGGTTTTAATAGCTCGCCGTTGTCACATAAAGCACAGGTTATGATGAGTTTCTGTCAACAATATCGCAGCGATATTCGAGTTGAAGTTCCACGTCTCCCTTGCTTCCCAAGTGACGCGGCCTCAGTGTTAAAAAACACAGTGGAGCGACATAAATATGATTATCACATAGGCTTAATTGGCAGCTCTTTAGGTGGATATTTGTCGACATGGCTTAATTCAATGTATGGTTATAAGGTTGTGTTGGTTAACCCGGCAGTCCGTCCTTATGAGTTGTTGACCGATTATTTGGGGCCTCAAGTGAATCCATATACTGATGAAGAGTATGTGCTTACAGCGAAGCATGTTAATGAACTGAGAGAGTTAGACGTTACTGAAATAGCACAACCGGAGGATTTTTGGTTGTTGCAACAACAAGATGATGAGGTATTGGATTATCGTCAAGCTGTGGCCAAATATATTGGTGGAAAGCAGACGGTCGAATCAGGAGGTGATCATAGTTTTATTAACTTTGAACGTTATCCTTCTCAAATAATTCAGTTTTTAAACCTTTGATAGGTTATCACAAATTGATAGTTCCCAAGCGTTCGCGACTTGACATTGATTCGCTGCTCTCAGACTATGTAATCAAACTTTAAGTACCTTCAGAGATATGACAGAACAATATAATGCAGGAGCCATTGAGGTTCTAAATGGCCTTGAGCCAGTACGTCGCCGTCCAGGCATGTACACCGATACCATTCGACCTAACCATCTTGGTCAAGAGGTTATTGATAACAGTGTTGATGAAGCTTTGGCTGGACACGCCAGTAAAGTGCAAGTCATCTTATACCCAGATCAGTCGCTTGAAGTTATCGATGATGGACGAGGAATGCCTGTCGATATTCATCCGGTAGAGAAGATATCGGGTGTGGAGCTAATTTTCTGTAAGCTCCACGCAGGTGGTAAGTTTTCTGGGAAAAGCTATCAATTTTCAGGTGGTCTTCATGGTGTAGGTATTTCCGTTGTTAATGCTCTCTCAAAACGCGTTGAAGTAACCGTTCGACGTGGTGGTGAAGTGCATGAAATGGCATTTGAATATGGAAATAAAGTCTCTGAATTAGAGGTGACTGGAACCTGTGGACGCAGAAATAAAGGCACATCTGTCCACTTTTGGCCGGATGTCAGTTATTTTGATTATGCTAATTTTTCTGTTTCTCGCTTAATCAGTAATTTAAAAGCGAAAGCGGTATTATGCCCAGGTCTTGAAATTACATTTAGTGACAAAGTTAACGGCAATGAATACAAGTGGCTCTATGAAGATGGGTTAAATGACTATCTTTCAGAGGGAGTGAAAGGGTTTACCTTATTGCCAGAAACGCCATTCACAGGCGTGTTTAGTGGTAATAGTGAGGCTGCTGATTGGGCTGTTATTTGGTTACCAGAAGGCGGTGATCTGATCACTGAAAGTTATGTTAACTTGATTCCGACGGTGCAAGGCGGTACTCATGTTAACGGAATGCGCCAAGGCTTGTTAGATGCAATGCGTGAGTTTTGTGAGTTTAGGAACTTGTTACCTCGTGGTGTAAAACTCACCGCAGATGATATATGGGAACGATGCGCTTATGTATTGTCGGTGAAAATGCAAGACCCTCAATTTGCAGGGCAGACTAAAGAACGTCTCTCTTCTCGTCAGTGCGCAGCCTTTGTGTCCGGTGTGCTCAAAGATGCATTCAGTTTGTGGCTTAATGAGAAACCACAAATTGCTGAATTGCTTGCTGAAAGCTGTATTGCTAATGCACATCGACGTATGCGCGCCAGTAAAAAAGTGGTTCGCAAGAAAATAGCTTCAGGTCCAGCACTTCCGGGTAAACTAACTGACTGTTCAATTCAAGATCTTAATCGTACTGAGCTTTTTTTAGTGGAAGGGGACTCAGCTGGCGGTTCTGCAAAACAAGCGAGAGATCGTGAGTTCCAAGCGGTAATGCCACTACGCGGAAAAATCTTAAATACTTGGGAAGTCTCTGCTGATCAAGTTTTAGCTTCTCAAGAAGTACATGACATTTCCGTAGCGTTGGGTATTGATCCTGACTCTGATGATCTGAGTGGTCTGCGTTATGGTAAGGTCTGTATTCTTGCAGATGCGGACTCCGATGGACTGCACATTGCGACATTACTCTGTGCTCTGTATTTCAAGCATTTCAAAGCACTTGTTCGAGCTGGACACGTCTATGTCGCTATGCCACCTTTATTTAGAATTGATTGTGGTAAAGAGGTTTTTTACGCGTTAGATGAGTCAGAAAAACAGGGGATTTTAGATCGCCTTACTAACAAAAGATCAAAAGTAAATGTACAGAGATTCAAGGGGTTGGGTGAAATGAACCCACTGCAACTACGAGAAACAACGATGGATCCAAATACTCGTCGTTTGGTGCAGTTAACCATTGATGATGAAGAGAAGACTAATGAGATGATGGATATGTTGCTGGGTAAAAAACGAGCGGATGATCGCCGTGCTTGGTTACAATCTAAAGGCGATTTAGCGGACGTGTAAATAACAAATTTGCAAGCCAACACTGGCTTGCATGTATAGATTACTACTCAGTAGAGATACTGGATAAGTAGAAAATGAATGGATTAAGTCAATGACCGATCTTTCTTTAGAAGGTGTTGAGCAGATACCACTGCGTACGTTTACCGAAGACGCCTATTTAAATTACTCCATGTACGTCATCATGGATCGTGCTTTACCCTATATTGGTGATGGCCTTAAACCCGTACAACGCCGTATTATTTTTGCGATGTCAGAATTGGGTTTGTCTGCAAATGCAAAATACAAAAAATCAGCACGTACTGTTGGTGATGTTTTAGGTAAGTATCACCCACATGGTGATTCAGCTTGTTATGAAGCCATGGTATTGATGGCACAGCCTTTCTCATATCGTTATCCTTTGGTTGATGGTCAAGGAAATTGGGGGGCGCCAGATGACCCTAAATCCTTTGCGGCGATGCGTTATACTGAATCAAAACTTTCTAAGTTTGCCGATGTACTGCTGGGTGAACTTGCGCAAGGTACCGTAGAGTGGCAGCCAAATTTTGATGGCACCATGAACGAACCTGTCACCTTACCTGCTCGATTACCCCATATATTATTAAATGGTATTACCGGTATTGCTGTGGGTATGGCGACCGATATACCACCTCATAATGTTCGTGAAGTTGCTAATGCTACGATTCATTTGATTGATAATCCTAAAGCGGATCTTGATCAAGTGATGGAGTATATTAAAGGGCCTGATTATCCAACTGAAGCTGAAATCATTTCACCAGAAGTTGAGATGAAGAAGATCTATCGTACTGGGCGTGGCAGCATTAAAATGCGCGCGGTATGGCATAAAGAGGGGGCTGATATTGTTATTACGGCCCTTCCACATCAAGTCTCTGGTTCTAAATTGCTTGAGCAAATTGCCAATCAAATGCGAGCTAAAAAGCTGCCGATGGTTGACGATTTACGTGATGAGTCTGATCATGAAAACCCAACTCGTATTGTTGTGGTTCCTAAATCAAACCGCATTGATTGTGATCAGTTGATGAATCATCTATTTGCTTCTACGGAGCTTGAAAAAAGCTTCCGAGTAAACTTGAACATGATCGGTCTTGATGAGCGTCCTCAAGTGAAAAACTTGGTGATGATCTTAAATGAGTGGATTGAGTTTCGTCGTGGGACTATTCGCCGTCGATTGCAATACCGATTAGATAAAGTACTGGCAAGGTTACACATTTTAGATGGACTATTAGCTGCTTACTTAAACATCGATGAAGTGATTGAAATTATTCGTGCTGAAGAGAGTCCCAAACAAGTGTTTATGGACCGGTTCGGACTGTCTGCAATTCAATCAGAAGCGATACTCGAGATTAAACTTCGCCAACTGGCCAAATTGGAAGAGGTGAAGATCCGAGCAGAGCAAGATGAATTAGCTACGGAGCGAGATAAACTTGAAAAACTCTTAGGGTCAGAGCGCCGTCTTAATACTTTAATGAAAAAAGAGATCCAAGCCGATGCCGATAAATTTGGCGACGATCGACGCTCACCTATCATTGAGCGTGCAGAAGCAAAAGCAATGACTGAACGTGATTTGATCCCAAGTGAAGCAATTACGGTTATCCTTTCTGAGAAAGGATGGATTCGACATGCGAAAGGTCATGATGTTGATCCTGAAACTCTTAACTATAAATCAGGGGATGAGTACTTAACTCATGCTCGTGGTAAGAGTCATCTACCTGCCGTGTTTATTGGCTCAAACGGTCGAAGTTATGCACTCGAGTCGCACTCTCTTCCTTCTGCAAGGAGTCAAGGGGAACCAATTACTGGGCGTTTAAATGTCACTGCAGATAGCAGTATTCGTCAAGTAGTTATGGGCAGTGAAGAGCAAGCATGGTTAATGGGCTCTGATGCGGGTTATGGTTTTGTTTGTAAAGGCAGTGATATGCTGTCAAAAAATAAGAGTGGTAAAGCGTTATTATCACTGCCAGAAAACTCGAATATAATGCCTCCTGAAAAAGTGGCAGACTTGAATAATGATGAAATTCTAGCCATTACTAACGAAGGGCGGATGTTGCTGTTCCCAATTAAGGACTTGCCACAACTTGGCAAAGGAAAAGGCAATAAAATAATCAATATACCTGCGGCGCGCTCTAAAGCGAGGGATGAGTTCTTGTCTCATCTTATTGCTTTACCGCAAGGAGCTGCTGTCACGTTGTATGCAGGTAAACGAAAGCTTGGTTTAAAAGTGAGCGATCTTGAAAATTTCCGCGGTGAACGTGGTCGACGTGGTAGCTTGTTGCCAAGAGGATTGCAGCGAGTGACTCGAATTGAAGTTGAGCTTGCCTCTACAGTGATTGCTGATACTGAAAGCTAATCATTAAAACCGCTATGTTATACTGTCATTAAATATACAAAAGCCCTCAATTAATGAGGGCTTTTTAGTATAAGATGTTTAAACTACTCTTGAGTGTCCTCTTCAATAGTCACCGTTAAGATCATTTTTTTACCTTTTCTAATGATCTCCATTGGAACCGTGATACCAGGTCTAAGCTCTGAAACAATATCGAGTACACTCTGCCTGCCCGTCACTTTTTTGTTATCAATAGCAATCAACAAGTCTTGAATTTGGAACCCTGCCTTTTCTGCAGGGCCATAAGGTGCCATTCCAACAACCAAAATGCCACGTATCTGCTCAGTATTCATTAAACGAGCCATTACCGGGTTGATATCACGGCCATCTATTCCGATATAACCACGAATAACACGTCCATCAGCAATGATTTTTCGCATCACGGTATCGGCCAATTTGTATGGGATAGCAAAAGAGATACCGTAAGTTTCAAGATCGGTCGCTTGTTGAAATGAGGCAGTATTAATGCCGACGAGCTCACCATTTGAGTTAACCAGAGCGCCCCCCGAGTTTCCCTGATTGATTGCAGCATCGGTTTGAATAAAACTCTGTCTTCCCCATGAACTTAACCCGTTTCTACCAGTGGCTGAAATAATACCAAAGGTGGTGGTTTGACCTAAGTTATAGGGGTTGCCGATGGCTAATACTACATCACCTATCTCTGCATTATAAGCAGAGTTAAGAGGAATCACCGGGAGGTTATTATCTTTTATGCGCAAAAGAGCAAGGTCGGTGCGTTTGTCTTTTCCGACTAATTGAGCATTAAAAAAACGACCGTCTTGTAGGGCTGCGATAACTTGGTCTGCTCCAGCGACAACATGATAGTTAGTAATGATGTAACCATTTTTACTCACGATGACACCAGAACCTAGACCTTGAGTGTCGAGTTTTAAGCGGTCGCCATTGCTATACTGTCGGCTGTAGATATTAACAACGGCTGGTGCTGCTCGTCGAACGGCTGAGTTATAGGATTCATGAGACTTTACCGACATGGACTGATTGGGCACTAGCATGTTAGTACGTAGGTTAGGAATAGCAAAAAGTAGCACTGCAGCGGTGGCAATACCGATGAAAATCGAACGGATTAAAAATGCCAATTAGTTTCTCCTCAAGCAGATCAAGATATAAATAGAGCAGTAAAAATGATGTCTGAGAAGAGAATAGCATTGAAAAGAGAGGAAAAGTAGTGAAGAGGAGTGTAGCCTCTTCACTCTATAACGGTAATTATCGAACGACTAAATAGAGGTTTTGATCGCCTCGTTGGATATTAAGAGCAAGTACCCCAGGTTTCGTTTCAAGGATCTCTCTCAGTTGCTTGAGATTTTTGATTCTCTGCCTATTCACACCAATAATGATATCGCCACTTTCAAGTCCGTACTTTAAAGCTGCAGAATCACTGGCAACACTCGCTACCTTTACGCCTTGAGCATTATCTTTGCTGCTGCTGTTGACTAATTCAGCGCCAGCTAAACCCGAGTGTAATTTGACCGCGGCGGTCTTTTGTTCTTCCAGTGCTTGTAAAACAACGGTGTATTTTTCTTTTTTACCATCACGGATTATACCAAGAGTGATAGTTTTTCCTGCTCCTAATGTGGCTACTTTTGCTCTTAATTCGCTAAAGGTACGAATGTTCTTGTTGTTGACCGAGATAATAATATCACCCGCTTTGAGCCCGGATTTTTCCGCTGCACTTTTAGGTAAAACCTGACTAACAAACGCACCATGGTTAGTTTTATAACCAAATGCCTCCGCAAGTTCGGCGGTCAATTCACCTCCTTGAACGCCAAGTACCCCGCGTTTTACCTGACCATATTCGATGATTTGTTCAGATAGATTTTTAACCATATTGGCAGGAATGGCAAAACCGATACCAACATTACCGCCATTAGGGCCGAGTATGGCGGTATTGATACCGATTAGCTCACCATTTAAGTTCACTAGAGCGCCGCCAGAATTACCACTGTTTATTGCGGCATCTGTTTGAATGAAATTTTCAAAATTTTCAACATTTAAACCGCTTCTTCCAAGCGCTGAAATGATCCCAGAGGTAACGGTTTGGCCAAGGCCGAAAGGGTTACCGATGGCAACGGCAAAGTCACCCACTCTCAATTGATTAGAATCAGCCAATTTTATCTCGGTGAGGTTCTCTTCACTTTTGATTTTTACAATGGCGATGTCAGACATTTCGTCCCCACCGATCAGTTGAGCCTCTTTTTCTCGACCGTCATGAAGTTGAATTCGTATAGTGTCGGCATTATTAATTACATGGTAATTAGTGACAATATAACCATTAGCAGCATCAATAATTACCCCGGAGCCTAAGCCTCTAAATGGTCTCTCTTGAACCTGTTCTGCTGGGAAATTTGGGCCAAAGAAGTCACGAAACTGCTCAGGTAGTTGACGAGTTGATACTTGTTTACCTTCAACAGCAATACTAACAACGGCAGGGGTTACACTCTCGAGCATCGGGGCTAAGCTTGGTAAAGGTTGACCACTTATAGTCAAAGGAAGTGAAGCGTAGGTTGGAATCGGACTAAAAAGAGCGCTGATGCTTAAGGTAACAGCGCTTAGGACTAGTAGTGGTTTCTTCATTGAATCGATACTCCAAATGTTGTAGAACAAAACTTTGAATACTCAATTATGACAAAAAAAACAGGTAATGGTTCCGTTAAGAAGCTGTTGCGTCTTGTGGCTTCTCTTTATAAGTGGTTTTAATTTCATCTTTCAAAAGGCCAGTAGCACCATTGGCATAATCTTTTGGTTGGTGATGCTCTTCAGTCATTGCGGTCTCTTTTTTGGATGCTTTTGACATATCCTCGATCTGTTTTGAAAAGGGATTGTCTTGTTGCGGCAGATTTGGCATCAGTTCGGAAGAGGTTTTTGCCATATGTTGGTAAAGTTTGGAAAAATCTTTCGATAAGGTATCGAGCATACCAGCACTTGATGCAAAGTGGTCGACAAGCTCTTGACGATACTGCTCTAACTCATATTGAGATTTTTCGAGTTCTTTTTGCAGATCTTTTTGTTGTTTAAACTGTGGGTTAGTGAAGCGGGCAATAAGAAACCCCAGTCCGACACCGACTAACAAGAATACGAATCCATAGGTCAAAGCCATAAATACTCCTAAAATTTGAGTCTGAATATTTCGTTCATTAAGTTTACTTTCTTACTATACATGCTCTTTCCATTGCATGGTACTATCAAAGCAGGACCAGATAAGAATCAGTGCAACCTAGAGAAGTGTGGTAGGCATGACGCCAATAGAAAAATATCAAATTGATTTAACAACCAATGATTTTCAGTACGATGCAGCGCAAGAACACGCTGTTCAATGTTTAAATGACCTCTATTTGCGCTTTGAGCAGTTACAGAATGAGCAATCAAATGGCACTTCACAGCCAACTCAGCATTTTCTGTCTCGATTTTTTAAAAAAAAACCATCAGTAAAAACAGTAGAACCGCTACAAGGACTCTATTTTTGGGGTGGGGTAGGGCGTGGTAAAACCTATTTAGTGGATACATTTTATGAAAGTTTGACCGGTCAGCGAAAAATGCGGGTTCACTTTCATCGATTTATGCAACGTGTCCATGATGAGTTAACTGCACTTGAACATCAATCCGATCCATTGTTACTTGTTGCTGACAAATTTAAAGCTGAAGCTGATATTATCTGTTTCGATGAGTTTTTTGTATCAGATATTACGGATGCGATGATCCTCGGTACGCTGTTTGAAGCACTATTTTCTAGAGGTATCACGTTAGTTGCGACATCAAACATCCCACCACATGATCTTTATAAAAATGGACTGCAACGAGCTCGTTTCCTTCCTGCTATAATGTTGATTGAACAACATTGCGAGGTGGTGAATGTCGATAGTGGCATTGACTATCGACTACGTACATTAGAGCAGGCTGAGATTTATCATTACCCTCTTGATGAGCAAGCGTCAAAAAATATTAATGCCTATTTTGAACAGCTCTCCTTTGAACCAAGACATTATCATCAGAAGATTGAAATTAATCATCGACAGCTGCCGTGTATAGCGGAGTCTGATGGTGTCGTTCATTTTAGTTTTGAGCAGTTATGTCAAAGTGCACGTAGTCAGAAAGATTACATTGAGCTTTCTAGAATTTACCACACCGTTCTGCTCTCTGATGTAACGATGATGAGTAGGGATACGGATGATGCGGCGAGACGTTTTATTGCGATGGTTGATGAGTTCTATGAGCGCAATGTTACGCTGATCATTTCAGCGGAAGCTGAACTTGAAGCACTTTACTCGCAAGGCTCGCTGGAATTTGAGTTTAAACGCTGTCAGTCACGATTGATTGAGATGCAGAGTCATGAATATTTAGCCAAAGACCATCTGCCGTAACTACAGTGAGGTAATAATAGAAGCAAAAATGGAGCTGAGAGTTCTATTTTTGCTTCAAATGGAGAAAAATTGCTTTTTTTTCAGAAAATAGGTGATTTTTTCTCTCCCCTTCTCTATAATCCTGCGACCCACCGTTACTGTAATGGCAATTTGCCAGAGTGCCAACCACTCGAAGGGGTGATGACTGGGCTCAAAAACAGTGGGATCATGCAATAGCATGTTCCTAAAGTGAACTATTTTAATACGGGTATTTTTAGCATGAAAACTTTCGTTGCTAAGCCAGAAAGCGTAAAACGCGACTGGTATGTTGTTGACGCTGAGGGTAAAACTCTTGGCCGTATCGCAACTCAAATTGCATCTCGCCTACGTGGCAAACATAAACCTGAATACACTCCTCACGTAGATACTGGTGATTACATCATCGTTATCAACGCTGAGAAAGTGACGGTAACTGGTAACAAAGCTGCTGGTAAAATTTACTACAGCCATACTGAGTTCCCAGGCGGACTAAAGTCTATTTCTTTCGAGAAACTGATTCAACGTAAGCCAGAAATGGTTATCGAACACGCGGTTAAAGGTATGCTTCCACGTGGTCCTCTAGGCCGTGCTATGTACCGTAAACTTAAAGTTTACGCTGGCGCTGAGCATAACCATACTGCTCAACAACCACAAGTACTAGACATCTAAGGGGATTATTGCAATGGCAGAGAATCAATACTACGGCACTGGTCGCCGTAAAAGTTCAGCAGCTCGTGTTTTCATGAAACCGGGTACTGGTAACATCGTAATCAACAAGCGTAGCCTTGACGTTTACTTTGGTCGTCCAACAGCACGTATGGTTGTTAACCAACCATTAGAGCTAGTTGAAATGACTGATAAAGTAGATCTATTCATCACTGTTTCTGGTGGTGGTATTTCTGGTCAAGCTGGTGCGATCCGTCACGGTATCACACGCGCTCTTATGCAGTACGATGAATCATTACGTCCTGTTCTACGTGCCGCTGGCTATGTTACGCGTGACGCTCGTTGCGTTGAACGTAAGAAAGTTGGTTTACGTAAAGCACGTAAGAAACCACAATTCTCTAAGCGTTAATATTACGCACCAGTTTACTGGTTTTATTGTGGAAAAAGCTCAGCATTTGCTGGGCTTTTTTTATACCTACTAATTTGTAAATGTTAAATATATCGTTCTCATTACTGAAAATCCCGACACTAAGTTGTTAAATAAAGGTTACTAAAAGTGGTGTGGAAATATCCTTTGAAATAAAAGGGCCATATATCTCACAAATGTTGCAAAAAAGTATCTTTATCTTGTCAAAAAGTGAGCTTTTCTTTATCATTTAGCCGTTGTGAAGTGACGACATCAATTGCATCCCAGTTTTGTTCACTCAGAAACAAGAATTTTGGTTTTCTGTGTAATCGTACCCTTGGGCATTGGTCGTAACTTATAAAATGGAAATAATAAAAATAACGCGAAAGCGATAGTGGAGAATGTGGATGAGCAATGCGCCAGTGAATAACGGTAGACGCCGCTTCCTGACCGCAACGACAGCTGTTGTTGGAGGGCTAGGTGCAGTAGGTGTAGCTGTTCCTTTTATTAAATCATGGAATCCGAGCGAAAGAGCTAAGGCTGCTGGTGCTCCGGTTGAAATTGATATTAGTAAAATTAAAGATGGTCAAATGGTACGCGTTGAGTGGCGCGGCAAACCAGTATGGGTTGTTCGTCGCAGTCAGGCCATTTTGGATGTTTTAGATAGTCTTGGTGAGCAGTTGCGTGATCCTGAATCAGGTGAACCACAGCAACCAGGCTATGCACAAAATCAGTACCGATCTTTAAAGCCAGAAATTTTTCTTGCGGTAGGTATTTGTACACACCTAGGTTGTTCCCCTACCTACCTACCTGACAGCTTTAGTGAGCAGGTTGAAGGTGTTAGTTCTGGTTTCTTCTGCCCATGTCATGGTTCTAATTTGATATGGCAGGGCGTGTGTTCCAGGGCGTACCTGCACCATTGAATCTAGTTATCCCGCCGCATCAATATTTGAGTGATACTCGAATTATTATCGGCACAGATGGAGGAGATGCATAATGGAAGCATTACTCGACTGGATTGAAAAACGCATACCTATGATGAATGCTTATAAAAAGCATCTGTCTGGATACCCGATGCCAAAGACCTTTAACTTTTGGTATTTCTTCGGTTCATTAGCCATGTTGGTGTTGGTCAATCAGATTTTGACGGGCATTTGGCTAACCATGAATTACGTACCCTCTGGTGAGGGAGCGTTTGCATCTGTTGAATACATCATGCGTGATGTGGAATATGGCTGGTTATTGCGTTATATGCACTCTACTGGAGCCTCAGCATTCTTTGTTGTTGTTTACCTGCATATGTATCGCGGTCTTATTTACGGTTCGTATCAGAAGCCTCGTGAATTACTGTGGTTATTTGGTATGTTAATCTTCTTAGTGTTGATGGCTGAAGCTTTCATGGGCTATCTATTGCCTTGGGGGCAGATGTCTTACTGGGGCGCTCAAGTTATTATCTCACTATTTGGTGCAATCCCATTTATTGGTGATGATTTAACGTTGTGGATCCGTGGTGATTATGTTATTTCCGGTGCAACACTAAACCGATTCTTTGCCCTGCATGTTATTGCTCTGCCTATTGTACTGTTGCTGTTAGTTGTTCTGCACGTATTGGCGCTGCATGAGGTGGGTTCAAATAATCCGGATGGTATCGAAACTAAGCTACCAAAAGGTAGCCAAGGTGAGGACTACCAGACTCAGTTTACATTCCATAAAGATTATACTAAGAAGTATGACATCATTGATTCTATTCCTTTCCATCCATATGGAACGGTAAAAGATATGGTGGGCATTGCTGGCTTCTTGTTCTTGTTCTGTTACGTGTTGTTCTTTAATCCTGAAATGGGAGGTTACTTCTTAGAAGGGCCTAACTTTGAAGCGGCGAACTCACTGAAGACTCCTGAGCATATTGCACCAGTTTGGTACTTTACACCTTTCTACGCAATCCTACGTGCAGTACCTGATAAGTTATTAGGTGTTATTGCTATGGGCGCTTCTATTGTTCTTCTATTCTTATTGCCTTGGTTAGATCGCTGTAAAGTGCGTTCATATCGTTACCGCAGTAAGTTCCACCTGTTTAATATTGCTCAGTTTACCATTAGCTTTATTATCTTAGGTGTATTGGGAACGCTACCTGCAACCGAACTCTATACTTGGTTTGCTCGTATATTTAGTCTGGGTTATTTTATGTTTTTTGTATTGTTATTCTTTTATAGTAAGAACGAAAAAACCCAAACACTACCAACAAGGGTGGTTTATAAATGAAAAAGTTGATGGTAATACTTTTTGGTTTGCTGCCGTCTCTTGTTATGGCGTCTGGTGGCGGTGTCACTCTAGATAAAGCAAATAATGATTTGACTGACAAAGCATCGCTACAAAATGGTGCTAAATTATTCGTTAACTACTGTTTAGCCTGCCACTCAGCGCAGTATCAACGTTATAACCGTGTGGCAAAAGACCTAGGTATTCCTGAGGATCTGATGCTTGAAAATATGATGTTTGATCCTGAAGCTAAGATCGGTGATCTTATGGTCAGTGCGCTTCCTCAAGAAGAAGCCGCTAAATGGTTCGGTGCTCCACCACCAGATCTGACTTTGGTTGCTCGAGTACGTGGTACTGACTGGTTATACACTTACCTTCGCTCTTTTTACGTTGATGCTAGCCGTCCATTTGGTGTGAATAATACGGTGTTCCCAAGTGTCGGTATGCCTCATGTGCTTGAGGAGTTGCAAGGCGTTCCAACGGCCGTTTATGAAACTGAAATGGTTGATGGTGTTGAGCATAAAGTGATTGTTGATATCAGCACTGATGGTTCTGGTGAACTAAGCACTGGAGAATATGATAAGGCAGTTCTCGATCTTGTGAATTTCTTAGAGTACTCAGGTGACCCTAGTAAGCTGGAACGCCAAAGTATTGGTTGGTGGGTAATGGGCTTCTTGGTTATTTTTGCCATTGTTTCTGTGTTGTTGAAGAAAGAATATTGGCGAGACGTCCACTAATCGTGCTATCCTAATGCGCTATTAGTTATGCAATGGAGGCTATTATGCCTCCATTTCTTTTTTAAATATCCGTATATACTGGAGGCCCAATGGCTGTTGCTGTCAATAAACGCTCAGTTATGATCTTATTTTCGGACGCGTCTGATATTTATAGTCATCAAGTTCGTATAGTGCTTGCCGAAAAAGGTGTAAGCGTTGATATTGAATTGGTTGATCCAAGTAAGTTACCTGCTGAGTTAGAGGAGTTAAATCCTTATAAAACTGTTCCGACATTAGTGGATCGTGAATTAGTGTTATATAACTCTAATATCATTATGGAATACCTAGATGAGCGCTTCCCTCATCCACCATTAATGCCTGTTTACCCCGTTGCTCGTGGTAATAGTCGTTTAATGATGTACCGTGTAGAACATAATTGGTATTCATTAGCAGAAAAGATCATGAAAGGTGCAATTAACGAGGCAGAAGCTGCTCGTATTAAACTTCGTGATGATCTGTTAGCTCTAGCGCCTGTATTTGCTGAGTATAAATACTTCATGAGTGAAGATTTTAGCTTAGTCGATTGCTATTTAGCACCTCTTCTGTGGCGTCTACCTGCAATGGGCATCGAGTTGGCAGGCCCAGGTTCCAAAGAGTTAAAAGTGTACATGAGCCGTGTTTTTGAACGTGATTCTTTCTTAGCCTCTTTGACTGAGGTTGAGCGTGAGATTCACTTGGCTATTCGTTAATGAGTAGTTTGGAAATGACTCCTCGTCGTCCTTATCTGGTTCGAGCATTTTATGAGTGGATTGTCGATAACGAATTAACACCTCATCTTGTTGCTGATGCAATGTTAGACGGTGTTAGAGTTCCTATGGAATTCGTGAAAGATGGTCAAATTATCCTAAATTTAGCACCCCATGCAGTAGGGAATTTAGAAATAGGAAATGAGGCGATTACTTTTAGTGCCCGTTTTAGTGGTCAGCCTCACTCTATCATTGTTCCTATGTATGCTGTTGAAGCGATTTATGCGCGTGAAAATGGTGCTGGAACTATGTTTGAACCCGAGAGTGCCTATTCAACAGAACAGATTAATGAACAGGTAGTTGAAGATGAAAGCGATAAAGAGCCGTTGTTGAGTAGTGTTAATAAATCGATAGTTAGTGAGCTTGAAAAGCCGTTAAAGCCAAGTAGGCCAACAGGCAAGCCGAGTTTACGAGTGATTAAATAACGTTACCCAAAATAAAAAGCAGCGAGTTGATTCGTTGCTTTTTTTTGTTTTAAATATGAAAGAGATTACTCACTATAATCGAATGCTCTAACCACTCCTTTTACACCCTTAATGTTTCGTGCAACTTCAGTCGCTATGTCACTCTGCTCAGGTGTAACAAATCCAATTAAATAGACATACCCATTTTCGGTGATCACTTTAATATTGATGCTGTTAAGTTCTGACTCTGTAAGTAAAGAGGACTTAACTTTGGTGGTGATCCAAATATCATTGTTTACCTCGGTAAAAGTCAGGGGTTCTCTAACTTCTATTTTATTATATAGAACCTTCACACCATCCATCGCTTGCACTTGCTGAGCTAATTTTTGCTTTAAATTTTCGGTTTTAGCCTGACCGATGAGTAATGTTCGACCATTATAGACGTTGGCACTAATTCGAGTATTAAAGCGGTACGGTTCTTTATTGGTAATACCTGTAATCTTAAACTCTAAATCTTTCTCTTTTAGAATCAGTTTAGTTGAACGTTGATCGGTGATTACCATGGCGGTTGTCGCCGCACCTGCAATAAAAAGACCCGCACAGCCTTGTAAAGATGTGATGATAAAAAGTAAGGATATAAGTTTAATTGATTTCATAGCTACTCTTCATGTTGAGGGAATAGAACCTGATCAATGAGATCACACAGGCAATGAAGAGTAACAAGGTGAACTTCTTGGATCCTTGCTACTCGTTGTGAAGGTATACGTATCTCTACGTCCGATTCACCCAACAGTCCGGCCATTATACCACCATCTTTTCCCGTCAAAGCAATGATTGTCATGTCTCTGCTTACTGCGGCTTCCATCGCTTTAATGATATCTTGGCTGTTACCACTGGTTGAAATTACCAATAAAATATCACCCGTCTGACCAAATGCTCTGACCTGTTTTGCGAAGATCTCGTTGTAGTGATAATCATTAGCTACAGCGGTTAAGGTAGTCGAGTCTGCAGTAAGTGCTAAAGCGGGAAGGCTGGGTCTCTCTGTCTCAAACCGGTTTAGTAAACAGGAGACAAATTGCTGGGCGTTAGAAGCTGAGCCTCCATTACCACAACAGAGAATCTTATTGCCGTTTAACAGACTGACTACCATGGCTTGTGCTGCGTAAGTAATCACATCAGGAAGCGATTCAGCGGCTTCAATCTGTATTTGTATACTCTCTTTAAAACTGTCTCTAATGCTCTCTAGCATTGGTTACCCTTCAACGATTGCGTTTTTAATCCAATTAATATCATTGCCCTGTTCATGAATGGCAATAACATCGAATCTGAATGATGTATGTTCAACAGACAGGCGGTTTTGTTTTAACCAGTAAAAAGCGGCCTTTTTAATTTTTTGCTGCTTTTTCCAGTGCACCATCTCTTCTGCTGAACCATAACGTTTATTATCTCGGTATTTTACTTCGATAAATACGATGGTATCTGAATCTCGCATAATAAGATCCAATTCACCCATTTTACATATAAAGTTGTGAGCAATAAAAGATAAATTGTGGCTAAGAAGGTATTTCTTGGCCACTGATTCATAATGATCACCTTTCTCTCTTCTATTCAGTAAAGCCATGTTGGTTCCAGCTGATTTTGCGCTGAATAACACACTGCTCATCAATACTTAAAATCCCCGTTTTTCCTTTAGCACTGTATCCTTCGATTGCTTTCATTTGTGGAAGTTCAGAAATTAACTGATATGCATCCATTCCAAGAGCATGAAGGCGTGTTTCTGTTTTATTGCTTTTAGGCCAAATTTTTTCAAATTTGGTTTTAAAGGCGCTATCGCCATCAACTAAAAAAGGAATATCACTAAATTCGATGCCTTGTAACTCTGATAATTGCTCTGGAGTACCACTATTACTTCTTGAACTGGCGTACAATTTTGGTGGTGTAATGCCTGGATTAATGGCTACCTCAATAAAAGGTTTCAACAAGGTGAGTTCAGCGCGAGTTGCAATTATGTAGACCGAATCGATGTCGCGGCGACTTCTGGCTTCATTTTTAAGATCCATATTAAGCAATTTTTTCATTTGGCTGATTCGACGTTCACTGGCTGATAAGCCAAAAACTGTATTGACTTGGTGTTGAAGCTCAGCACGTTTACCAAAATAGTGAATGTCGGTTTTTTCAGTTGTTAGTTGTAACCATTTTTCACTGAATGCTTGAGCGAGGCGATGACCAAAGCTTCCTTCCGGAGCAAGAAATAGAGGACTTATATGACCATTGTTGAATAAGTGCTCGGCCGCTTGTTCCACTTCTTGTTCTGGTGACAGTGTGAAATAACAGCTGTTGTTAGTAGCGTTGATTTTATCTGGCATATTAAGGGCTAGTTGAGAAATAATGCCCTGATTTAGAACTTGGAATTCCATAATTTCAGATTTAATCAGTGGGCCAACAACAAATTGGGTTTTATTTTCGACAAGTTCAGTGACGATATCTTCCATTTTCATCTCATTAGTATCGATCACTTTGAAGTTAATAATGGTGTCTCTTTTGCTGTCATCAAACATAGCATTAATAAAACCATCTCTTACTCTTATCCCTTGTGGGCCAAAACGACCTGTCAAAGGCAGTAATAGCGCAACATTTTCAGGTTGGATCATCTCAAGCGCTAAAATACCTTGAATCTGCAACGGAGGATAAAAGCTAGCAGGGTGGGTAGGATTGTCACTAAGCCACCGTTTTAATGATGATTGCAGGAGCATTGGCCTATCTTGTAGTGTGTTTAACTGTTGAGATAGTGAGACCCAGCCAGATAAAATCACTTCATCACTGTTGATCGGTAAATATTCGGCTTCGATCAGATTAAGTGCAGAAATATGTTCCCACACCGATGCCCAAAGTGCCCCTTTTTGCTGTTCATCTTCAATATAGGGCGCTAGCTTGATCAAATCTCTGCTGGCCTCAAGATAATCAGAGGTTAATAGATGTAACTCATGTCGAAGCTCATAATAACGTTGCCATTGTGTGTCATCTAACTGCCAAAAGCTTTGAAAGTTAAGTTTTTGTATGGCTGAGAGGTAGTCTGATTGGTTGCGTTTAAGCTCTGCTCGAGCCAACTGCCACTCTGCAATTTGACTGTGAGTGAGGGATTGAGTTGCTAAGCGACCAATTAGTAGCTCAGCTTGTTTTTGATCTCCTTCAGCAACCGCAGATTTTAATGCCAATATTAACCAGTCACTCTGGGTGATGCCTTGGCTATTATCTGCCTTAAGTATATAAACCGCTGACGATTCCGTCGGAGATGAGGTAATATCAGCACCTTTTGGGGCTTTAGTCGGTAAAGTTGTACACGCTGCCAATGTAATCGCAAAGACTACAGGGGTTAATAGTCGTGATACACTCTTACGCTTGTGAGTTATTTTCGCCATGAGCTCAATTTAGTTGTCTTAATAGAATTACCCCTATGATAATCGCAGAAGAGATAGTAAACAAATGACTGATCAGAATTCATTCGTGCCATGTGTCGCAACTTTGTACATTGTCCCCACGCCAATAGGCAATTTAGGCGATATCACGCTACGAGCTATTGAGGTGCTTAAAGCTGTTGATTTCATTGCAGCAGAAGATACAAGGCATACTGGTAAGTTACTGTCACACTTCATGATTACCACTAAAACCTTTGCACTTCATGATCATAATGAACAGCACAAAGCTGACATGGTGATTGAACGACTTCAACAGGGACAAAGTATCGCACTTGTCTCAGATGCTGGAACGCCTTTAATTAGTGATCCTGGTTATCATTTAGTGAACCGATGTCGCCAAGCTGGCGTCAATGTTGTTCCATTACCCGGTGCCTGCGCCGTGATTACCGCATTAAGTGCTTCAGGTTTACCTTCTGACCGATTCAGTTTTGAAGGTTTTTTACCTGCGAAAAGTAAAGGACGACGAGATAAGTTTAAAGAAGTAATGCAAGCAGAGCGAACCTGCATATTCTATGAGTCACCACATAGAATCATGGACTCCTTAGATGACATGCTTGCGGTACTTGGTGCTGAGCGTCAAGTAGTATTAGCAAGAGAGATAACAAAAACATTTGAAATCTTCCATGGTGCACCTTTAGGCGAGCTGATTGAGTGGATTAAAGAGGACGATAATCGTAAACGTGGAGAGATGGTGTTGCTTGTTCATGGGTATCGAGCGCCGAATACGGATGCCATTGCATTGGAAGTCACACGAACATTGGAAATTTTAGTAAAAGAACTACCGCTGAAAAAAGCAGCCGCAATGGCCGCGGAAATTCATGGCGAGAAGAAAAACGCACTCTATAAATGGGGATTAGAGCACTTAAGTTAATTTTTACTGGTAACTTCCATTCGCCTCTTATACAATCCGCGTCGGAATTGACTGGGTAGCCGCTGCTTCATTGATGTCCTTTGGGAGACTGATGGAGGGGAGGAAAGTCCGGGCTCCATAGAGCAGGGTGCCAGGTAACGCCTGGGAAGCGAAAGCTTACGACAAGTGCAGCAGAGAGAAGACCGCCGATGGCTTGTTTACAAGCACAGGTAAGGCTGAAAGGGTGCGGTAAGAGCGCACCGTGCGGCTAGTAATAGTTCGTAGCAGGGTAAACTCCACCCGGAGCAAGACCAAATAGGCTTTCACATAGCGCGGCTCGCGTTTGGAGGCGGGTAGGTTGCTTGAGCCAGTGAGCGATTGCTGGCCTAGACGAATGGCTACTACCGCGCAAGCGGAACAGAACCCGGCTTATAGGTCAATTCCACTTATTAAAAAGATAAAGCCCATCATAAAGCACCCTTTATTAGGATGATTTATGATGGGCTTTTCTCTTTCTGAAAATATTTAGCTCTTTCTAGCAATATCAACAAGTGAAACACTTTTTAATTGGATTCGGTAATACTGAATCAGGTAGAATGTTTTAATAACCAAAAGATTCACAAATTAATGACAAAACATCTGTGCTGCTGTTTTACATTAGAATTTTTTGAAAAATGGTAAGTTACTCTTTTTTAATATGCACATATGGCGATGAATATTTACTATGTCTGAACAATTCCAACATGTATCGGTTTTACTGCAAGAATCTATAGATGGCTTAGCTATCAAACCTGATGGCATCTACATTGACGGTACGTTTGGTCGTGGGGGGCACAGTCGTCAGATCTTGTCTCGTTTAGGGGAGCAAGGCCGGCTTTATGGCATTGATCGAGATCCTCAAGCAATTGCTGAAGCAAAAACCATCACAGATCCTCGGTTTTCCATTATCCATGGTCCGTTCTCAGGTATTGCTCAATATGTTGAGGATTTAGGCCTGGTTGGTAAAATTGATGGTGTACTTCTTGACCTTGGTGTTTCATCCCCACAGTTGGACGATGCTGAGCGTGGTTTCAGTTTCATGAGAGATGGTCCGCTAGACATGAGAATGGATCCAACCTCTGGTATGCCAGCTTCTAAGTGGTTATTAACGGCAGAGTTAGATGACATTACTTGGGTGCTTAGAGAGTTTGGTGAAGAGAAGCATGCACGTCGTATCGCCAAAGCCATTGTTGCCCATCGAGACGATGAAGAGAAAGAACCGTTAACTCGAACTAATCAACTTGCTAACTTGATCTCCAATGCTGCACCAAAAAACTACAAAGAGAAAAAACATCCCGCAACTCGCAGCTTTCAAGCGATTCGAATTTATATTAATAGTGAATTGGAAGAGATTGAAAAAGCGCTCAATGGTGCTTTATCAGTGCTTGCTCAAGATGGACGCCTCTCTGTTATCAGTTTTCACTCCCTTGAAGATCGTATGGTGAAACGTTTTATTCGTAAAGAGAGCCAGGGTCCACAAGTTCCTCGCGGAATGCCGCTAACTGAAGACCAAATCAGTGAATTAGGCAGTGCTTCAATGAGAACCATAGGTAAAGCCATTAAACCATCGGTTGGTGAAGTGGATGTAAATACCCGTTCACGAAGCTCAATTCTTAGAGTCGCTGCTCGCTTATGAGCAGTGATAATCATCAGTTAGCGAGCTCAATATTTCGAGACCTATTCGGCATAGGTCGCTTGCAATTGATTCTGCTGATGACCATTTTTATCAGTGCGATTGGGGTTGTGCTGGTAACTCACAGCACCAGACAGCTAGTTGTTGAGCGAAACAACCTTTATCAAGAGAAAGATGATTTTGACAATGAGTGGCGTAATTTAATTTTGGAAGAGACCGCGTTATCTGAACACAGTCGAGTTCAACAACGTGCTATTAATGAGTTAAATATGAAGCGGCCAGATTCAGATAAAGAGGTCATTGTTAACTTCGAATGAAAATATTGAGCAAAAAAAAGAAGAAAAACAGTAATAAACGTATGACCAAAGCGCCTCCTACTCTTATTCAGTGGCGCTTTGGTGTTATCGTTTTCTTTATTTTTCTTTCTATGGCTCTATTGATCGCCCGAGCGGGTTATATTCAAATCATTGAGCCTGAGTCGTTGATCCAACAGGGTGATATGCGATCCATAAGAGTAAAATCCCTTCCTTCTGCACGTGGAATAATCTCAGATAGAAACAACGAACAATTGGCGGTGAGTGTACCCGTTCAAGCGGTTTGGGCTGATCCGGTTACCATCTATAAAAATGGGGGATTAGCTGAGCTGCAACGTTGGTATGCATTAGCTGACGTACTTGGAATTAAAAGAAAAAGTCTGATTGCTAAAATTGAAAAAAATAAAAAAAGACGTTTCGTTTATCTTCAGCGACAAGTTAGTCCTGCTATGTCCGCTTATATCCAAAAATTGAAACTCGCAGGAATTGGCCTTAAAGATGAATCCCGTCGTTACTACCCAAGTGGCGAGGTCAGTGCTCATGTTATCGGGGTCACAGGCATTGATGGCCATGGTTTAGAAGGTGTTGAACGCAGTTATGATGGTTGGTTAACTGGTGAGCCAGGCAGGAGAACCGTACGTAAAGATCGTTATGGACGTGTTGTTGAAAATATATCTTTAAAAAAACGTGAAGAGGGAAAACCACTTACTTTAAGTATCGACCAACGGCTCCAGGCTATTTCATACCGAGCGATTAAACAGGCAGTTGCCGATTATCGCGCAATGTCAGGGTCTGTGATTATTATTGATGTACACACTGGTGAAGTATTAACCATGGTTAATGCGCCTTCATACAATCCTAATAATCGAAGTGAATTACAAAGCTTTAGAATGCGTAATCGTACTATTACCGATTCGATGGAGCCGGGCTCAACGGTTAAACCATTTGTTGTCCTATCGGCATTAGAAACCAATACTGCTGATTTGAATACTGTAATTGATACTGGTAACGGCATGATGCAGTTGGGCGGGAGTCGAGTACGAGATAGTGTTAAAGTTGGCAAAGCAGATCTTACTACCATCTTGAAAAAATCCAGTAATATTGGCGTAGCGACGCTTGCGCTCAATATGCCACTACAAGATCTTTTGGCTACGTACAATGCGATGGGTTTAGGTGAAGAGTCTGGATTAAGTCTCATTGGTGAGGCGAGCGGTATTTTTCCAAATCGTCGCCGTTGGTCAAAATTTGAGATAGCGACACTCGCTTTTGGTTATGGTTTGTCGGTGACTCCAATTCAACTTGCACATGCCTACGCAACGTTAGGGGCTTATGGCAAGCTGCGACCTCTTTCAATTCTAAAAGTTACAGGTGATATCCCTGGTAAGCAGGTGGTAGACGAAGCCAATGCTCGCGCTGTTCTTATGATGTTAGAAACCGTCACTCAAAAAGGAGGTACGGCAACCAAAGCCGCAGTACCTGGTTATCGAGTGGCTGCAAAAACAGGAACATCGAGAAAAGCAGCAAAAGGTGGCTACAGTGATGAGTATATGACCATCACTGCAGGCGTTGCTCCAGTCAGTGATCCTCAAATTGCACTGGTTGTGGTGATTAATGAACCTCAAGGCGATCAATATTATGCGGGTCAAGTCGCCGCACCAGTATTTAGTGAAGTATTAAAAAGTGCTCTGCAGATATTGAATATCGCCCCTGATGAAAAGAGTGTTCAGCACCTCAATATTGTTAATACAAGAGAGTAAACATGCCGACTACAACGTTAAAAAAATTGCTTTCCCCTTGGGTTACTGTCTCGGATGTGAGTGAGATTTCAGATCTAACGGTTGATAGCCGTATTGTCTCTAGTGGATATCTTTTTGTAGCGATCAAAGGGCATGCTCTAGACGGACGTGATTATATTTCAGCGGCGATAAAGGCAGGAGCAAGTGCAGTGATTGCCGATGCTGATGAGAAGCACCCACATGCGTCAATGGTTACTCAAGATGGCATTAATATTGTTTATATTGAGATGATTAATGAGAAGTTGTCAGCATTAGCGGGGCGTTTTTACCTAGCAGAAACGCGAAAAATGAAATTGATAGGTATTACTGGGACTAACGGTAAAACCACCATATCTCAAATTATTGCTCAATGGGCTACACTGCTCGGTCAGCGTGCTGGAGTGATGGGTACCACAGGGAATGGGTTACTTGATAACTTAAAACCCGCACAAAATACAACGGGCAATGCTATTGAGATTCAGCAGACTCTGTTCGAGCTTGAGCAAGAAGGCGCTCAGCTAACGGCATTAGAAGTGTCATCTCACGGCTTGGTGCAAGGCCGTATAAAATCCCTGCTTTTTTCAACGGCCGTTTTTACTAATTTAAGCCGAGATCATCTTGATTATCATGGAGACATGACGCAGTACGGTTTAGCTAAAAAATCACTGTTTACTGAACATCAGTGCTCAGAGGCTATTATCAATGCGGATGATCCAGTCGGTTATCAGTGGTTAACTGAGCTACCTAGTGCCGTTGCTGTTTCTGTAGAGCAACGAGATCTCTCTGGGCTAAAGGGAAAAAAATTGTGGGCCAAATCGGTTCAATATTCCACTAAAGGGATTAAATTGGTTATCGATTCGAGTTGGGGGCCTGCTCAGTTCAATGTGCCTTTGATTGGTGCTTTTAATGCCAGCAACGTGTTATTAGCAATGGCCACGTTGCTAACACAGGGTTTCTCAATGCAACAACTGATTGATACAGCTCCGAAGTTAAGTGCTGTGATTGGAAGGATGGAGCTTTTTCAATTAATAGGCAGTAACAGTGCGCCAAAAATTGTGGTTGATTATGCACATACTCCAGATGCATTAGAAAAAGCATTATTGGCCCTTCGAGTACATTGTAAAGGTAAACTTTGGTGCCTTGTTGGCTGTGGTGGGGCACGGGATGTTGGTAAAAGACCCATGATGGCCGAGATTGCAGAACGATTAGCGGATCACGTCATTTTAACCGATGACAATCCCCGTACTGAAGATCCCAAACGTATTATTGATGACATGTTAGCCGGTGTGATTAATCCTAACGCTATTTCTGTTGAGCATAATCGTTTTGAAGCCTGCCAATTGGCCTTAAAAGGAGCGAGTGCGGATGATATTATTCTGTTAGCAGGCAAAGGGCATGAAGATTACCAAGTGTTTGCTAGTGGTAATGTTCACTATTCCGATCGAGAGACAGCAGCCCGGTTGTTGCAAGAGATAACATCATGATCCCTTTTACTTTAAGCGATGTAGCTCCGATATTAGATGCAGAATTAGTTGGTAATGACACGGTTATTGGTCATGTATCTACCGATACCCGTGACATTCAGTTAAATGGACTGTTTGTTGCTCTTATTGGTGAACGATTTGATGCTCATGATTTCTGTCACCAAGCGGTAAGCAACGGTGTCAGTGCGTTGTTAGTCAGTAAGCCACTTGATTTAGCGGTGCCTCAACTAGTGGTGAGTGATACAAAAATTGCTTTAGGCCAGTTAGGGGCATGGATACATCAACAATCAAGCTCTCTCACTGTGGCGCTAACGGGAAGTTGCGGAAAAACGACGGTTAAAGAGATGCTGGCTGAAATATTGCAATTAAAAGGCAAGGTACTAGCAACCGCCGGTAATTTTAATAATGAGATAGGGGTTCCGTTAACACTGTTAAGAAGCCAGCCGCAAGATGATTACTCTATTATTGAACTGGGTGCTAACCATCTCAATGAAATTGCCTATACCACACAGTTGGTTAAGCCTGATATTGCCCTTATCAATAACATCGCAGCCGCACATTTAGAAGGGTTCGGGTCTTTGCAGGGCGTTGGTAAAGCTAAAGGTGAAATCTTTCAAGGATTGAGTACAGGTGGTCATGCGGTCATTAATGCAGACAGCTGTGATATGGATCAGTGGCAAGCTATTTTAAAAGGTAAAAGTGTGACCTTTTTCTCTTTGAACAATCCACAAACAGACGTCTATGGGACTAATATTGTTATTAATCACCAAGGGGAAACCAGTTTTACGCTGCACACTCCAAAAGGTGACGTTGATATTAACTTGAATGTGGTAGGAAAACATAATATATCCAACGCACTAGCAGCTGCGGCACTTGCAACGTTAGCCAATGCAACCCTAGCTGAGATTAAACAAGGGTTAGAGAGTGTATTGAATGTTAAAGGGCGGGTTGAGGTAATCAAACTCACTGAAAGGTTAACCTTGATTGATGACTCTTATAACGCCAGTGTTCCTGCGATGAAGTCAGCCGCTGAATTATTAAGCAGCTTTCAAGGCCAACGATGGCTTGTTTTGGGCTATATGGCTGAATTAGGTGTAGAAAGCCTTGCACTTCACCGCCAAGTTGGTGAATATGCTGCTCAGTTTGATTTTGAGCAAGTCGTCACCTTTGGCTCTGATAGCAAAATAATCAGTGAACTTTGTAGTGGAATACACTTCGATTGCCGTGCAGCGTTGATCGAGTATCTATTACAGCAATTAGATAAACAGAATAACAATGAGGTTACCGTGTTGGTAAAAGGCGCAAACAGTTCTCGCATGAGTGACGTTGTGAAGGCTCTTAAGGAGAGTAATAAATGATCATCTGGCTAGCGAACATATTAGAGCAGTATTTTCCGTTTTTTCGACTTTTCGAATATCTCTCTTTTCGAGCAATAATCAGTGTGATTACTGCACTTGTCTTCTCTTTATGGTTTGGTCCAAAGTTGATTAGTTATTTGCAAAAAATGCAGATTGGTCAAGTGGTTAGAGATGACGGGCCAGAATCTCATTTTAGCAAACGTGGAACCCCTACTATGGGAGGGGTGATGATACTTTTTGCTATTGGTTTGACCGTTCTGTTATGGGCAGATCTTAGTAACCCATATGTATGGGCAGTGTTGTTTGTTCTGTTTAGTTATGGAGCAATAGGATTTGTTGATGACTATCGTAAGGTGGTTCGCAAAGACACTGACGGTTTAATCGCGCGCTGGAAGTTTTTCTGGCAATCGGCCATTGCGTTAATCATGGCGTTTGCTTTATATACATATGGTAAAGACACGGCGGCGACTCAGCTCGTGGTTCCATTTTTCAAAGATGTTATGCCTCAACTTGGCCTTTTTTATATCGTGTTGACCTACTTTGTCATTGTTGGCACCAGTAATGCCGTTAATTTGACCGATGGTCTTGATGGATTAGCGATCATGCCGACCATTTTTGTGGCCACCGGTTTTGCTATTGTTGCTTGGGCGACAGGTAATGTTAACTATGCCGCTTACCTTCATATCCCTTATATAAAAGAGAGCAGTGAGTTGGTGATAGTCTGTGCCGCTATTGTGGGTGCTGGCCTTGGGTTTTTGTGGTTTAACACATACCCTGCTCAAGTCTTCATGGGCGATGTGGGATCCCTTGCGTTAGGCGGTGCACTCGGGACGATTGCGGTGTTAGTACGTCAAGAATTCTTGCTGGTGATCATGGGCGGCGTATTTGTGATGGAAACCGTTTCCGTTATTCTTCAAGTTGGCTCCTATAAACTGCGAGGTCAGCGCATCTTTCGGATGGCACCCATTCATCACCATTATGAGTTAAAAGGCTGGCCGGAACCTCGTGTTATCGTTCGTTTTTGGATCATCTCTATGATTCTTATGCTGATCGGACTGGCTACGCTGAAGGTACGTTAACAATGCAAGGTTTGGCTGGGGTAAAACAGGTTGTTGTTGTCGGGTTAGGCGTGACGGGGTTGTCAGTCATACGTCATCTTCAGCGTCAACCACAGCCGTTAACAATTCGAGTGATCGATACACGTCTTTCCCCTCCCGGACTTGAACAGATTTCTGGTGATGTAGAGGTTCACAGTGGAAGCTGGAATATTGAGTGGTTATTGGGTGCGGATCTTATTGTCGCCAATCCAGGTATTGCACTCTCAAGCCCAGAGCTTGTCACTGCTCAACAAGCGGGAATCTCAATTATTGGGGACATAGAGTTGTTTGCCTGGTCCGTTAAGGTGCCGGTAATCGCGATCACTGGCTCTAATGGTAAAAGTACTGTCACCGATTTAACGGGTGAAATGGCAAAATCAGCTGGTATTAAAACGGCCATTGGTGGCAATATTGGTTATGCGGCCTTGGATCTTCTTGAACAAGATGCTGAACTTTACGTATTGGAGTTATCGAGTTTTCAATTAGAGACAACATCATCCTTACGCCTAAAAGCGGCAGCATTTCTAAATCTATCTGAAGACCATATGGATAGATACGAAGGGATGAGTGATTATCGTCGAGCAAAATTACGAATCTTTGATCATGCAGATGTCTGTATTGTGAACCGTGAAGATAAACAAACCTCCCCAGACACACCACGAAATACCGTTAGTTTTGGTTTAGATTCAAATCATGAGTATGGTGTGATGTTGATTGATGGACAGGAGTGGCTGTGCAAAGGTGACCGTCCGATCATTACCTGTAGTGAGATAGGATTAGTTGGCCGACACAATGTGGCCAACTGCTTAGTCGCCATTGCCTTGATTGACGCTGCGGGTATTGATTGTTTTAATGCTGTATCTGCTATCAAAACTTACCACGGGCTGGCACATCGATGTCAGGTTGTGGTTAATAGTAATGGTGTGCGTTGGGTTAATGACTCGAAAGCGACCAATGTTGCGAGTACGAAAGCAGCACTTTCTGGATTGCAATTGGATGGTACATTGCATCTACTGGTTGGTGGTGATGGCAAAGGCGCTGATTTCTCTGAACTGAAAGAGTTGCTCACTCCGTTAAAACTACAACTTCACTGTTACGGCGCTGATGGAGAGGTCTTTATCCCTTTACATGAAAGCGCAAAACGTTGGAAATCTATTGAAGAGGTTATAAAGTCAATCACTCCTCACCTGCAATCTGGTGATATTGTGATGTTATCTCCTGCTTGTGCCAGTTTTGATCAGTTTACCAACTTTATGGCCAGAGGTGATGAGTTTACCCGTTTAGCAAAACTTTATTCAGGTGATATCAATTGTGAACAGCACTCGATTTAATTCTGTAGTAGAGAAAACAAGAGCTTGGGTGCTGAATCCATCTCCTAAAGTGATGTTTGATCGTCAACTGATTTGGCTCTCTTTGGGCCTAATGTTTACAGGGTTGATAATGGTTTCATCAGCGTCATTCCCTATCAGTACCCGTTTAACAGGGCAGCCTTTTCATTTTATGTTCAGGCACATGTTCCTTCTGGTGTTAGCCTTAATAGCGGCATCCATGGTCGTGAGAATTAAGCTGGAAACCTGGTTTAAATACAGTTCTCATCTGTTGTTGATATCAATACTGCTATTGATTGCCGTGCTCTTAGTGGGGCGATCGGTTAATGGCGCTGCTCGTTGGTTGCCTCTTGGTATTTTTAACTTACAGCCAGCAGAAATTACCAAGCTCTCTCTGTTTATCTTTATATCGGGCTATTTGGTCAGAAGGCATGGTGAAGTAAGAGAAACATTTAGAGGGTTTGTTAAACCGTTAGCCGTCTTTTTATTATTGGCTTTCTTTCTACTGCTCCAGCCTGATTTAGGCACCGTGATAGTGATGTTTGTCACCACCGTTGGTATGTTATTTATTGCGGGCGCAAAACTGTGGCAGTTTATTGCTTTGGTGGTGGGTGGAAGCTCATTAGTGGTGGTGTTGATTCTAGCCGAACCCTATCGGATGAGGCGGATAACGGCCTTTCTTGACCCATGGCAGGACCCATTTGGTAGCGGCTATCAGTTAACTCAGTCATTAATGGCTTTCGGTCGAGGGCATTGGTTTGGGCAGGGGCTAGGTAATTCTATTCAAAAGCTGGAGTATTTGCCTGAGGCTCATACTGATTTTGTGTTTGCTGTAGTGGCAGAAGAGTTAGGATTTATCGGTGTCTGCTTAATATTGATCATGATATTTTCCTTAGTGTTTAAAGCACTTTTTATTGGCAAGCGCTGTTTAGAGCAAGAGCAGCTATTTGGCGGTTTTCTTGCTTTCGGCATTGGTATTTGGTTTGCTTTCCAAACACTGGTTAATGTGGGTGCTTCTGCGGGTATTGTTCCGACCAAAGGGCTGACTTTACCCTTGATAAGTTATGGGGGGTCGAGCTTGATAATCATGTCAGTGGCAGTCGCAATTTTACTGAGAATAGATTATGAATACCGCTTACACATTGCAGGTGGTAATATCCGAAATTCAGAGCTGAAAGATGGTGATGATGGCAGTTCCTCTTGATTTTACGAAGGCTATTAAATGAAACAAGACAGTGATAAAAACAGCGCCAATAAGCGTCTTTTAGTCATGGCTGGTGGAACGGGTGGTCATGTATTTCCAGGGTTAGCTGTCGCCAAACAGTTGCAACAACAAAGCTGGCAGATACGCTGGCTTGGTACGCCAGATCGTATGGAAGCGGATCTTGTACCTAAACATGGAATTGATATTGATTTCATCCGAGTTAAAGGTCTACGTGGTCAAGGGCTTAAAAAATTATTAGTGGCACCGTTTCAAATTTGTGCTGCAATACTTCAAGCAAAAAAATACATTAAAGCATGGCAGCCAGATGTGGTGCTCGGGATGGGGGGCTATGTTAGTGGCCCTGGAGGAGTTGCCGCGTGGATATTGGGTATTCCTGTGGTTCTGCATGAGCAAAATGCAGTGGCGGGTTTAACAAATTTATGGTTATCAAAAATTGCCAAACGAGTTATGCAAGCTTTTCCTGGAGCATTCCCTCTAGCTGATGTCGTTGGAAACCCAGTTCGAGAAGATGTCTGCCAACTTGATAATCCTACACGTCGGTTTGAGAATCGAGATGGACCCATTCGAATTTTGGTGATGGGAGGGAGTCAAGGGGCAAGAATTTTGAACACCACCCTTCCTAAGACCGCCGCTTTATTAGGTGAGAAAGTGGTAATATGGCATCAAGTTGGAAAAGGTAATTTAGAGTCAGTAGAGAATGCCTATCAGCAGCAAGAGTACCACAGCGCTAAAGTAACTGAATTTATTGATGATGTCGCGCAAGCTTACCAATGGGCTGATTTATTAGTGTGTCGCTCTGGAGCATTGACCGTATCAGAAGTGTCTGCGGCAGGGGTTGGCTCTATTTTTGTTCCATTTATGCATAAAGATCGCCAGCAAGCACTTAATGCCGATCATCTGGTAAGATGTGGGGCTGCAAAAATGATTGAACAGCAAGTTCTAACAGAAAAAAAACTTGCAGATATGATCACCGAGTTTGATCGAGAAGTGCTGATGAACATGGCTCAAAAGGCAAGAGAAGCAGCAATAATTGATGCTGATGTGCGAGTTGCCGACGCAATTAAAGCCCTAGTTAAGTAGTGGTTACTTATTTTTAATTTAAGCGATTGAATCGCTTAAAAGTGATGAACTGATGAGAATAAATAGATGACAACAGAACAGAAATTACAATTAGCTCAAATTAGAACTATGGTGCCAGAGATGCGCCGAGTTGAGTGTATTCACTTTGTTGGGATCGGGGGTGCTGGCATGAGCGGCATTGCTGAAGTTCTGTTGAATGAAGGTTACCGTATTAGTGGCTCAGACCTTGGTAGTAATCCCGTTACTGAGCGTTTAAGTTCTCTCGGTGTTGAAATTTTCATTGGCCATCAAACTGACAATGTTAGTCAAGCAAGTGTGGTGGTTGCTTCGACAGCTATTGATCCCAGTAACCCAGAAATTGTTGCCGCTAAAGAGAGACGAATTCCTGTTGTTCGCCGCGCTGAAATGTTGGCTGAGTTAATGCGCTACCGACATGGCATTGCTGTTGCCGGGACTCATGGTAAGACAACGACTACCGCACTCGTTACTCAGATCTATTCAGAGGCGGGTCTTGATCCTACTTTTGTTAATGGCGGTTTGGTGAAAAGTGCAGGTACAAACGCTCGTTTAGGTTCAAGCCGATTTTTGATTGCTGAAGCGGATGGGAGTGATGCGTCATTCCTGCACCTTCAACCTATGGTTAGTATCGTGACAAACATTGAAGCCGATCATATGGAAACTTATGGCGGTGACTTTGAGAAGTTGAAGCAAACCTTTATTGATTTTCTACATAACTTGCCTTTTTACGGCCAAGCTGTCATGTGTATTGATGATCCTGTTGTACGTGAACTCATTCCTAAAGTCAGTCGACAAGTGATTACATATGGATTCTCTGAAGATGCGGATGTACGTCTGGTTGATTATATTCAAAAAGGTCAGCAGGGACTATTTACTGTAAAACGCAAAGGGAAAAAAGATCTTAAGATTACATTGAATGTTGCCGGGCAGCACAATGCTCTTAATGCAACGGCTGCGATTGCAGTTGCAACTGAAGAGGATGTTGAAGATAGCGCGATACTGAGAGCGTTAGAACTTTTTGAAGGTACGAGCCGTCGTTTTGACCATCTCGGAGAATTTGATACTGGCAAAGGGAGTGTCATGTTGGTTGATGACTATGGTCACCACCCAACAGAAGTTGATGTAACGGTTAAAGCCGCACGTGCAGGCTGGCCAGAAAAACGATTAGTGATGATTTTTCAACCTCACAGATACAGTCGAACCCGAGATCTTTTTGATGACTTCACCAATGTACTTGAAAATGTCGATGTTTTGATTATGCTAGATGTTTATTCTGCAGGGGAGACTCCGATCCCAGGTGCTAACAGCCGAGATTTATGCAGAAGTATTCGTAATCGTGGCAAAATTGATCCAATCTTTGCCACAAATATAGAGATGCTGCCATCAATTTTGACCAATGTAATTCAAGATGGAGACCTATTGCTGACACAGGGCGCTGGAGATATTGGTAAAGTGGCCAAGAAATTAGCTGATCTTCAACTTGATATGCACATGATGGAGCATCATTAGATGTTTGATTAGTCTTGTGAACTTAACGCAATGATGTTGTTAAATCATAAGGCTAGTTTATGGTAGTGGCAGACATCGCATTCTGTATAAAGAATATGCAATCAATAGTTTGATACTCGCGTCGTGGTCAGTATAATCCTTCGACTTATATAAAGACGTTACTGATCAAGTTGTAAAGTTGGTTTATGAATGTTTTAAATGCATTGAAGCGTTAGGTGCTATGTTAGAGGCAGTGAATAAACAGCCATTATTAGATAAGCAAAGTCTAATGAAGCACTTACCCGGTGCTGCTTTTTTGATTCTAGTCATTTTTCTCATCGCTTGGTTGTTATCAGCAACGTTAAGTTGGATGGTTGATGAGCAGCGGTTACCGTTATCAAAACTTATTATTCAAGGTGAGCTACATCACGTTAAAAACAGTGATGTACGAGAGGCATTAAAGTCTTTAGATAGCATTGGCACCTTTATGACTCATGATGTTGATCAATTGCAAAATGCACTGCTTGCACTGCCGTGGATATCTCATGTTTCAGTGAGAAAACAGTGGCCAGATACAATAAAGGTATTTGCCGTGGAGCATCAAGCTGTGGCTATTTGGAATGATGATCAGCTGCTAAATGTTAATGGCACTGTCTTTAACGGTAAAGTAACCGAGCTGCTTGAAAATAAAGTATCATTGTATGGACCCAAAGAGAGCAGCCACGAAGTCTTAAATGTGTTTAATGAAATTCAGCGACGATTAAAACCATTGTCTGTCTCGCTAAAATCAGTCGCGTTGAGTGACCGTCGGGCGTGGCATATGGAATTGAGCAACGGAATTCGAATCGAATTAGGGCGTGATGCCCGTAATGAGAGAGTTACTCGTTTTATGGCACTGTATCAACGAATAATTAGCTCTTCTAGGCCGATCGAGTATATTGATTTGCGTTATGATACTGGCGCAGCGGTTGGTTGGAAGGTCATTCAAGAATTAGAACAAGAGAGTATAAATGAGTAAGGCTGCAGAAGGTAATATTATAGTTGGCCTTGATATCGGCACTGCAAAGGTTTCCGCTCTGGTTGGTGAGATCCTGCCGGATGGTGTGGTAAACGTGATTGGTATTGGAACCAGCCCATCAAGAGGGATGGATAAAGGCGGTGTTAATGATCTTGAATCGGTGGTTAAATCGATTCAACGTGCAGTTGATCAGGCTGAGTTAATGGCGGAGTGTCAGATTACATCTGTTTACATATCTCTTTCAGGCAAGCATATCTCGAGTATGATTGAAAAAGGCATGGGTCCTATTTCTGATGAAGAAGTTTCTCAAGATGATATGGACAGTGTTATTCATACTGCAAAATCAGTTAAAATTGGGGATGAACAACGAATATTGCATGTTATTCCTCAAGAGTTCGCCATTGATTATCAAGAAGGGATAAAAACCCGCTTGGATTATCAGGTGTACGCATTGAAGTAAACGTACATCTGATTTCGTGTCATAATGATATGGCTCGAAATATTATTAAAGCCGTTGAACGTTGCGGCCTTAAAGTCGAGCAGGTAATATTTTCTGGATTAGCGGCAAGCAATGCGGTTATTACAGAAGATGAGCGCGAATTAGGTGTTTGTGTTGTAGATATCGGTGCCGGGACGATGGATGTTTCGATATGGACTGGTGGTGCATTAAGACACGCTGAAGTTGTTCCTTACGCAGGTAATGCAGTAACCAGCGATATCGCCTATGCTTTTGGTACACCTCCTAGTGAAGCTGAAAAAATTAAAGTGAAATATGGTTGTGCCGTTAGCGAGCTGGTGAATAAAGATGATACGGTAAATGTTCCAAGTGTTGGTGGCCGTCCTTCAAGGAGCCTACAACGACAGACACTTGCAGAGGTTATTGAACCTCGTTATTCAGAGTTACTGGCGTTAGTTCAGCAAAAGATCGATGAGACTCAAGTAAGGCTTCGAGAAGATGGAACCAAACATCATTTAGCCGCTGGTATTGTTTTAACGGGCGGAGCTGCACAAATTGATGGACTGACAGAGTGCGCAGAGCGTGTCTTTCAGACTCAAGTAAGAATTGGAAAACCACTGGAAGTGAGTGGATTAACTGATTATGTAAAAGAACCATTTCACGCAACTGCGGTGGGACTGTTACACTATGGTAAAGAAAACCAGTTACATGATGACCGCGATTATCAGCAAAAGCGTGTAACTGTGTCCACTTTCTTTAAAAAAATGCGTAATTGGATACAAAAAGAGTTTTAACCTGAGGCAAACAGGAAGAAACGGAGAGAAATAATGTTTGAGCCGATGATGGAAATGTCCGACGATGCAGTAATTAAAGTCGTTGGAGTTGGTGGTGGCGGCGGCAATGCTGTTGAACACATGGTACGTGAGTCTATAGAAGGTGTTGAATTCATCAGTGTAAACACTGATGCACAGGCTCTTCGTAAAGCGAGCGTAAATACAGTTATTCAGATTGGTGGAGAGATCACAAAAGGCTTAGGTGCGGGTGCAAATCCTCAAGTAGGTCGTGATGCAGCTCTCGAAGATCGACAAGCCCTTAAAGATGTGCTCAGTGGTGCCGATATGGTATTCATAGCCGCTGGAATGGGTGGCGGTACTGGAACTGGTGCAGCTCCAATTATTGCTGAAATAGCAAAAGAGCTGGATATTTTAACGGTTGCTGTTGTAACGAAACCTTTCAGCTTTGAAGGCCGTAAGCGTCTTGCTTTTGCTGAACAGGGTATTGAAGAGCTTTCAAAACATGTGGACTCGTTAATCACGATTCCAAATGAAAAGTTATTAAAAGTATTGGGTCGAGGCATTACCCTACTTGAAGCATTTGCTAAAGCTAATGATGTACTTCGCAATGCTGTACAAGGTATTGCTGAGTTGATCACTCGGCCCGGCATGATTAACGTCGATTTCGCGGATGTAAGAACTGTGATGTCGGAAATGGGTCATGCAATGATGGGTAGTGGTATTGCAAGTGGTGAAGAGCGTGCTGAAGAAGCGGCTGAGATGGCCATTTCTAGCCCTCTGCTAGAAGATATCGATTTAGCAGGAGCTCGTGGCGTACTGGTAAACATCACCGCGGGTTTAGACATGCGTTTGGATGAATTCGAGACTGTTGGTAATACCGTGAAAGCATTTGCATCGGATAATGCAACGGTTGTTATTGGTACCTCTTTAGATCCAGACATGACGGATGAGATACGAGTTACCGTTGTTGCAACGGGTATCGGCAATGAAAAAAAGCCTGATATCACATTAGTGACGACTAGTAAGGCGAGTCAAACGGCAGCAACAACGCATAACACTGCGGCATCTACTCAAGCTAAGCCTGAAGAGAAAGCGGCACAGCCATTGCAGGCTAAAAATATAGAGCCACAATCAAGCGCTCCAGCGGCAACATCTGGAACGACAGCTCAAAGCAGTGTGGCTAAGAAGCAACCAGAGCAAAAAGAAGATTATTTAGACATTCCTGCGTTCTTACGTCGTCAGGCTGATTAATATATCAACAGTTGCTTGGTTTTAGTGGTCTAACATGTTAGTATTTCCGGCCGGGCTTATTAGAGCTCTGTTGGATTGCTACACAGAAATAGTTGAGACAAGCAGATGATCAGACAACGCACACTTAAAAGCATCGTACAAACAACCGGAGTCGGTCTTCACTCTGGGCGGAAAGTGACGCTTATCCTACGACCTGCAGCAGCTAATACTGGTGTTATATATCGCCGTACTGATCTCAATCCTCCGGTTGATTTTCCTGCGGATCCTGAGTCTGTTCGTGACACTATGTTATGTACAGCTTTGGTTAATGATGACGGTGTTCGTATTTCAACCGTCGAGCATTTAAATGCAGCATTAGCTGGAATGGGTATTGATAACGTTATTATTGAAGTTGATGCGCCAGAAATTCCAATTATGGATGGCAGCGCAAGTCCATTTGTTTTCTTACTCCAATCTGCTGGAATAGAGATATTAAATGCGGCGAAGCGTTTTATTCGTATCAAGAAACCTGTGCGTATTGAAGATGGTGATAAGTGGGTAGAGATACAACCTTTCGATGGTTTCCGTCTTGATTTTACTATCGACTTTGATCATCCCGCTATTGATGCGGATGTGCAAAACTTAGTTTTGGATTTCTCAAGCCAATCTTTTATTAGGGATATCTCTCGTGCTCGTACATTCGGTTTCATGCGCGATATAGAGTACCTTCAATCGCAGAACCTATGTCTTGGTGGCAGTTTCGATAACGCTATTGTTCTTGATGAGTTTAGAATACTAAACGAAGATGGATTACGTTACGACAATGAGTTTGTGACACATAAAGTGCTCGATGCAATTGGTGATCTTTATATGTGTGGTCACAGTATTATTGGTGAGTTTAAAGCTTATAAACCTGGGCATGCATTGAATAACCAGTTACTGCGAGCTGTACTTGCTGATCAAGAAGCTTGGGAGTGGGCAACATTTGAAAGTGAAGAGTCTCCCGTTGTATTTGCTCAACCAGGAATGGTTTTAGCTTAAAAAAGAACAATAACTTTAAAAGCCAAGTGAAAGCTTGGCTTTTTTTATGCCAGCAATAAATTATTTTTTAGCGTGAGCGGCAATTTTTTTCATTAACTCTTTTAGTTTCGGCGTGGCAATCTCAGAAACAGCGAGAATTGAAGATGCTGCGACTTTTGAAATTACCCTCTCTTTATATACTTCTTTTTTGATGGTATTAATTGTGTTGATGCCTCTTCCTAACTCAGGGTTAATCACCACCTCAATATTTGTTAATGACGGAAGCCCGTGTTGACGAAATTGAGAAATTACTCGAAGACGATCGTAGTTAATTCTCATTTTCCAAGATGGACTTGAAGTTTCAATGACTAAAGATCCTTGGCGATAGTTTGCCACGCGGCAGTGTTGTTGTGACTCTGGAGGAAGAATGTCACCAAGCATGATATTGAATCTAGCTAGGGCTGTTGCTTTTTTTTGAATGTCACTAAAACGATTGTTAGCAAATAGGGCTTCAGTGAGCTGAGGTCGATGATCTCTCATGGCTAAATCTCGTAATAAGCGGTTAGAGTTAATATAGCTAATTATGGCGTATTGAAGAGGTTTGCTCAATCTATAGATGCAGTGTGCAGAAAAAACGTACAGTGATGAAGATGGCACTAGCAAGTTAATGACATTTTAAAAGCTGGAAATGTGAGCAAACAGTAAGCGGTTTCAAAAATTTTAGTTAAAAGCTTGAATTGGACTGAAAATGACCCCATATAATTTTAATATTTCAGTAAAATAGCGTTACTATTAACGGTATTAATATTTTCTGTTCTATCAATGAATTTTGATCCAACGAGATCCCGTTTAAGAGAGAATCAATAGCATCATGTTATCTAAACTACTCACGAAAGTAATCGGTAGCCGTAATGACAGAACATTACGTAAGCTACGCAAAATTGTAGATGAAATTAATAATCTAGAACCACAATTTGAATCTCTACAAGACGAAGAATTAAAAGCCAAGACCGTTGAATTCCGCGAACGTCTTGATAAAGGTGAATCATTAGATGCTTTATTACCAGAAGCTTTTGCTACTGTTAGAGAAGCATCAAAGCGTATCTATGGCATGCGCCACTTTGACGTACAGCTTATTGGCGGTATGGTACTAAATAATAGTCAAATTGCAGAGATGCGAACAGGTGAAGGTAAAACATTAACAGCGACGTTACCTGTCTATTTAAACGGGTTAACCGGTAAAGGTGTTCACATTGTTACAGTGAATGACTATCTTGCCGCTCGTGATGCGGAAACTAACCGTGAACTGTTTGAGTTTTTAGGCATGACGGTAGGGGTGAACCTACCTAATGTTCCACCTGAAGTGAAAAAAACAGCTTATCTGTGCGATATTTTATACGGAACAAATAATGAATTTGGTTTCGATTATCTGCGAGATAACATGGCCTTTCGAGCAGAAGACCGTGTTCAGCGTGAACGATATTTTGCCGTAGTCGATGAAGTTGACTCCATCTTAATCGATGAGGCGCGTACACCATTAATCATCTCCGGACCTGCTGAAGACAGTTCTGAGCTTTACGCAAAAATCAATACACTGATCCCTGCGCTAGAAAGACAGGCTGAAGAAGACAGTGAAGACTACCGTGGAGATGGTCACTATACGCTTGATGAAAAAGGCAAGCAGACTCACTTAACTGAAAACGGACAAGAGTTTGTAGAGCAACTGCTTAAAGATAACGCTTTAATGGAAGAGACAGACACACTCTACTCTCCAGCAAATATTAGCTTATTGCACCATATCAACGCTGCACTTCGCGCCCATGTACTGTTTGAACGTGATGTTGACTACATTGTAAAAGATGACGAAGTTATCATCGTTGATGAGCATACAGGGCGTACAATGCCTGGTCGTCGTTGGTCTGAAGGTTTGCATCAAGCTGTTGAAGCAAAAGAGGGAGTCAAAATTCAAAATGAGAATCAGACTCTAGCTTCGATTACCTTCCAGAATTTCTTCCGTCTATACAGCAAGCTGTCTGGTATGACTGGTACCGCTGATACTGAGGCATTTGAATTTCAGTCTATCTACGGACTGGATACCGTTGTTATTCCAACCAATAAACCTATGGTTCGTGATGACATGGGTGACTTGGTTTACATGACGGAAGCAGAAAAATTTGCTGCGATTTGTAATGACATTAAAGAGCGTACAGTAAAGGGGCAACCAATCTTAGTTGGTACCGTTTCAATCGAGAAATCAGAACGTCTTTCTGATGCGCTGAAAAAAGCGAAGATTAAACATAACGTCCTAAATGCTAAGTTCCATGAGAAAGAAGCCGATATTGTTGCAAATGCCGGTGCCGAAGGATCAGTAACTATCGCGACTAATATGGCAGGGCGAGGTACTGATATCGTGCTTGGTGGTAGCTGGCAAGATAAAATAGCGAAACTAGACAATCCAACCGATGAGCAGATTACAAAAATTAAGCTGGTTTGGAAAGAGGACCATGAAAAGGTATTAGAGTGTGGTGGTTTGCACATTATTGGTACCGAACGACATGAATCACGGCGTATTGATAATCAGCTTCGTGGACGTTCAGGCCGCCAAGGTGACGCAGGCTCATCTCGTTTCTATCTATCTATGGAAGATGGTTTGATGCGTATCTTTGCTTCTGATCGTGTTTCTAACATGATGAAGAAGTTGGGTATGGAGGAAGGCGAATCTATTGAGCACCCGTGGGTAACTAAAGCGATTGAAAATGCTCAGCGTAAAGTTGAAGGTCGTAACTTTGATATTCGTAAACAGCTGCTTGAGTATGATGACGTGGCGAATGACCAACGTAAAGTGGTGTATGAACTTCGTGATGAGCTAATGAATGTTGACGATATTAGCGAAATGGTTGAGTTAAACCGTGAAGATGTATTTGAAGGAATCTTAGACCAACATATTCCACCGCAGTCTATGGACGATACATGGGATATTAAAGGGTTACAAGATCTTCTTCGGGCCGAATTTGATCTTGATATGCCGATTCAGCAGTGGTTAGATGAAGATGATAAACTGTATGAAGAGGCACTTCGCGAGAAGATTATGCTGACCGCAGTGGAAACGTATAAGAGCAAAGAAGAGGTTGTTGGCTCTTCTGTGTTACGTAACTTTGAAAAAGCGGTCATGTTACAAACTCTTGATGGATTATGGAAAGAGCATCTAGCGGCAATGGACCATCTTCGTCAAGGTATCCACCTTCGAGGCTATGCTCAGAAAAACCCAAAACAAGAGTACAAACGTGAATCGTTTGAGTTGTTTGGAGGACTGTTAGATTCATTGAAGTATGATGTAATTGCAATCTTGAGCAAAGTGCGCGTACAACAACAAGAAGATGTTGAGCGAATGGAAGCGGAGAGAATTGTCCAAGCTGAAGCCGTTGCTCGTCAGCAGCAGTTACAGCATCAATCTGCAGAAAATCAGCTATCAGGTGGAACAGAGTCTGAAGCGCATGGTGAGTCGCCTATGGTGCGTGAAGAGCGTAAAGTAGGGCGTAACGAACCTTGCCCATGTGGCTCCGGTAAAAAATACAAACAGTGCCATGGGAAAATCTAGACAGTAAGTTGTTTTAAATAATAAAAGGTCGCTATTGCGGCCTTTTTTATCGATAGAACTATTAGGGGTGGATAAGCGAACGATGGATAGACAAAGAGTTTGGGTTGCTGCAGGGGTTATTTACAACAGCGTTCAGAGTGCTATTTTTATTACCAAAAGAGCGTCTCATCTCCATCAAGGAGGTTACTGGGAATTTCCTGGTGGAAAGGTCGAGTTAGGAGAAACGGCAGAGCAAGCCTTAATACGTGAGCTGGATGAAGAGATCGGAATTATCTCTACGTCATTAGAGCCTTTCGTTCAGATTGAGTTTGATTATCCAGATAAAGCTTTAAAGTTCGACTTTATCAAAGTGATCTCTTTTGATGGTGAACCATACGGGAAAGAGGGGCAACAAGGAGAGTGGGTGACAATAAAACAGTTAAAAAACTACTCATTCCCTGAAGCAAATGAATCTGTAGTCAAATTGGTTATCAAGCAAGCAGAAAAATAGTAGCAGCTTCATATGAGTAAGCTGCAGTTACTGTTTTATTCTGCGTTTGACCAACCATCAGAATCGGACATGTCAGGCGCACCAGGAATGGCTTTTTCTTCATCTGCCCACTCACCAAAGTCAATCATTTGGCACTGTTTACTGCAAAAAGGTCGAAAAGGGCTTGTCGAGCTCCAAGTGACTTTTGCTTGGCATGTTGGACATTTTACTTTGGTTACTTTTGATGTTTCGTTATTCATTTTTTCCTCAGCAGACTGCTAATTTAAACTCAATGTCTTTGTCGCAATTTTGATTCGATTCGAAAGATAGAAAGCGTAGAGCAAATCGGTTTTTATGACCAGATATCATTGGGTAAACCCCTGAATCCATCGGAATGTCTAACCTTAAAAGATTTGCCTCGTCCATATCACTTTGAAAAAAACCTTTTGTTGCTACTTTATCTTGAAACAGGGACGACTCGCGAATCAGCTTTAAACATAAATTGAGAGGCTCAATGATCATCGAGAGCTGTTTAACCCAGTTATCGACATCTTCCATTTGTCTCTCTTTAGACAGTTTGAGCCAGTAGTGCAGAGCGGGTAAATCAAAGCAACAACTTCCACCAGGAATGGTGAACCTTTGTTTAATAGCGCTTAAAAACTTATCCTCACGGAGACACTTACCAAGACGTTCAGGCGTCATTAGATGGTGACGACAAGTATCAATATCATCAAGTAGGGAGCGTAAGGTATCCTGGTTAACATCAGGCACATCAAGCCAGCCTTTGAATTTGATCTTTTGTTTCTCTAAATCTTTGGCTAATTCTGTTTTTAGTTGTACTTGTTCAAAAATATCAAGTAAATCAAAAAGAGAACGGAAAAAAATTTGATATTGAAAATCTTCAGAAAATGTACTTGAACTCTTAACCTGCAGCAGAAGAAATTCTATTCGAAGGTAAAATCGAGTCTGTTCATTTAAAGGATGTTCGAATTTGAGAGAGTTCATCCTATCAGCCATATAGATTATCCATTTTCGCTAAAATTAGCGGCGAGTTTTAGGTACTGTTCATGTAAAAGCCTTATTATAGGCTTTAGTTCGATATTGTCGCCATTATTATTAATTACATCGTTCGCAAAATAGAGTCTCTTCTCCCGGTCTACCTGTGCCGAAAGAATACTTTTTACGTGCTCTATGGTAACAGAGTCCCGGATGATGGTGCGACTTATTTGCGTCTGCTGATCGACATCGATCACCAGTATTCTATCGACTAAAGCCTGTAAACCATTGTCGATTAATAGCGGAATAACCAATAAACAGTAGGGCGATGTGGTGGCTTGAGTCTGATCTAACATCTGTTGACGGATCATCGGATGCAGTAGTCGATTTAACCACTCTTTTTCCGTTGGGTGACTAAAAATAATGGTTCTTAACTTCTCGCGATCTAATTGACCACCTGAGTGTAAAATAGTAGAACCAAAATGTTCTATTATTTTAAGCAGCCCTTCACTATCCGGAGCCACAACCTCTCTAGCAATAATATCAGCATCCACTATATCTATGCCATGCAGAGTGTTGAATAGGTTGGTTACGGTCGTTTTACCACTGCCAATACCACCTGTTACGCCGACGACAAATGTGTGTGCAATTTTCCTGCTCATTATAGTGGCATCCCTAGCATTGTGGTGAGGTACCAGTTGGTTATTTCGGGCCCCCACATTAAGCTAATCCAGCCTGCAATAGCGAGAAATGGACCGAATGGAAATACTTTGTTGAGACCATTTTTCTGCGCTCTTAATAAGGCGATGCCAATAATAGCACCTACTATCGATGAGAGAAGGATGAGTAGTGGCAGTTGTTGCCAGCCTAACCAAGCGCCTAAAGCGGCAAGTAGCTTAAAGTCACGATGATTTTTTTGTTGCTCGCTGGGGCGGTGAAGAATTTGTTCTTGGCGTTGTCGGTTGGCAAGCTCACGAC
>JAESQY010000034.1 GCA_016764915.1 Aliivibrio sp.
AACCAGTAACCGGTGAAATTACTTACGGTATTGAACGTCTTGCTATGTATATTCAAGAAGTTGATTCTGTTTACGATTTAGTTTGGAATAATGGCCCACAAGGCGTGGTTACTTATGGCGACATCTTCCACCAAAACGAAGTAGAGCAATCGACCTATAACTTTGAACATGCTGATGTGGACTTTTTATTAGTCTTTTTCGACCAGTGTGAAAAAGAGTGTAAAGAGCTGATTGAGTTAGAAAAACCTCTGCCTTTACCAGCCTACGAACGAATTTTAAAAGCGAGTCACGCTTTTAACCTTCTTGATGCACGTAAAGCGATTTCAGTTACCGAACGTCAGCGTTACATCCTAAGAATTCGTAACTTGACTAAAGCCGTTGCTAAAGCTTATTACGCCTCACGTGAAGCACTGGGTTTCCCTATGTGCAACAACAAATAAGAGAAGGAAAAGATAATGACTGAACAGAATTTTCTTATTGAGCTTGGTACAGAAGAACTTCCTCCAAAATCACTGCGCACACTAGCAGAAGCTTTTGCTAACAATTTTGAAGCTGAATTAAAAGCGGCAAGCTTAGATCATCAAGGTATTAAGTGGTTTGCTTCACCTCGTCGTCTTGCTCTTAAAGTCACGGCTTTGGCCCCTGGACAACAAGATAAGATCGTTGAAAAGCGTGGACCTGCAATCAGTGCTGCATTTGATGCAGACGGTAATCCAACCAAAGCAGCTCAAGGCTGGGCGCGCGGAAATGGCATTACGGTAGAACAAGCAGATCGCATGAAGACCGACAAAGGCGAATGGCTGTTATACCAACAAGAAGTGAAAGGCAAATCTTCAAAAGCGTTAGTCATCGATCTTGCTGCTAATGCTCTGGCTAAGTTGCCAATCGCCAAGCCAATGCGCTGGGGAGACAAAACCACACAGTTTATTCGTCCAGTAAAAACACTGACAGTACTGCTTGGTGATGAACTGATTGAAGGTTCAATCCTAGGTGTCAGTTCTGCACGTACTATTCGTGGACACCGCTTTATGGGTGAAGCTGAATTTACAATTGAACACGCTGATCAATACCCAACTCTGCTAGAAGAGCGTGGCAAAGTGTTGGCCGATTACGAAACCCGTAAGGCGATTATCCTTAAAGGTGCTAAAGCTGCAGCAGACGCTGTTGGCGGTATTGCCGATCTTGATGAAGAACTCGTTGAAGAGGTAACATCTCTGGTTGAGTGGCCTGTGGTATTAACCGCCTCTTTTGAGAACGATTTTCTTAACGTACCGTCTGAAGCACTGGTTTACACCATGAAGGGCGATCAGAAGTATTTCCCAGTTTATGATGCTGATGGCAACCTACTGCCTAAGTTTATCTTTGTTTCAAATATTGAATCTAAAGACCCTCGTCAGGTCATCGAAGGTAACGAAAAAGTGGTTCGCCCTCGCCTTGCTGATGCTGAGTTTTTCTTTAAAACCGACCGTAAGCGCCCATTGATTGATCGTCTTTCTGAGCTTGAAAATACGATTTTCCAAAAACAGCTTGGTACGATTAAAGACAAAGTGGACCGCATTGGTGCGATGGCCTCTTTCATTGCCCCTAGCGTCAACGCTAACCTTGAGCATGCCGAACGTGCAGCACTGCTGTGTAAGTGCGACTTAATGACCTCAATGGTTTTTGAGTTTACCGATACCCAAGGTGTGATGGGCATGCACTACGCTCGTCATGATGGTGAGCACGAGGATGTGGCCGTTGCACTGAACGAACAATACATGCCTCGTTTTTCTGGCGATGAGCTACCAAGCTCTGATGTAGCAGCAACCGTTGCTATTGCAGATAAAATGGATACTTTAGTTGGTATCTTTGGTATTGGCCAAGCACCTAAGGGCAGTGACCCATTTGCGCTTCGTCGTGCAGCACTTGGTGTACTTCGAATCATAGTAGAGAAGAACTACAACCTAGATTTAGTCGATCTGATCGCTCATGCCAAACTGCAGTTTGCTGATAAACTTACCAACGCTAACGTTGAAAGTGACGTGCTTGATTTTATGCTGGGCCGTTTTCGCACTTGGTATCAAGATGAAGGACACAGTGTAGACGCAATTCAAGCGGTATTAGCCCGTCGACCAACCAAACCCGCTGATTTTGACCAGCGAGTGAAAGCAGTAACCCACTTCCGCTCACTGGATGCGGCAGAATCATTAGCCGCAGCAAATAAGCGAGTGGGCAATATCCTCGCTAAATTTGATGGTGAACTGGCTGCGGATATCGATTTAGCGCTATTAACTGAAGATGCAGAGAAAGCCCTAGCAGAAAATGTTGAAGTGATGAGTGAAGCGCTAGAGCCGGCCTTTGCAACCGGTAATTATCAACATGCTCTGAGCCAATTAGCGGCGCTACGCGATCCTGTTGATGCCTTCTTTGATAATGTAATGGTTATGGCTGATGATGAAAAACTGAAGCTTAACCGCTTAACGTTACTCAACAATCTGCGTAACTTATTCTTAAAAGTTGCGGATATCTCCCTACTGCAAAAATAGAGAATTTAGTCTCTCATAACAAGCCTCGCTCATTGCGGGGCTTTTTTATGATGCACTTTTATTGTACACAACGCTTTAAGTCTCAAGATCATTGAGGTATGTTGCCATTATAATATATTAATAAGTTGTTAAAATGGAGCAGTGGTCGTAATGACATTTTCAAAGTTTGGTGAAAAATTCAATCGATATTCTAGCATTACTCAGTTAATGGATGATCTGAATGATGGCCTAAGAACGCCAGGCATGATCATGCTTGGTGGTGGAAACCCCGCAGCAATTCCCGCCATGAATGATTACTTTACAGCCACCAGCCAAACACTGCTCGACTCTGGAGAGCTCGTTGCGTCAATGACCAATTACGATGGACCTCAAGGAAAGGATCTGTTTATTAAATCATTAGCAAAACTGCTTAATGATACCTATGGTTGGCCAATTACAGAGAAAAACATCACGCTCACCAACGGCAGCCAAAGTGCCTTTTTCTATCTGTTCAATCTTCTGGCTGGCACCTACCCTGATGGCAGTAAAAAGAAAATTCTTCTGCCACTCGCCCCTGAATACATAGGTTACGCCGACTCGGAGTTAGAGTATGACTCATTCATCTCTTATCGCCCGGATATTGAGTTGCTAGACAACGGTCTATTTAAGTATCATGTCGACTTTAATAAGTTAAAAGTCGACAGCTCTATCGGGGCTATCTGCGCATCGCGGCCAACTAACCCAACGGGCAACGTACTGACGGATGATGAGATCATTAAATTAGATAAATTGGCCCGTGATAACAACATCCCCCTTATTATTGATAACGCCTATGGCCTCCCTTTTCCAAACATTATTTTTGAGCCTGTCACCCCCTTTTGGAATGACAATACAGTTCTCTGCATGAGTCTCTCTAAGCTTGGTTTGCCAGGCATTCGCTGCGGTATCGTGATTGCTAACCAAGAGATATCTCAAGCGTTGACCAATATGAATGGCATCATCAGTTTAGCACCGGGTAGTCTAGGGCCAACCTATGCCCACCATATGATTGAGTCTGGCGATCTACTGCGTGTAAGTGAAGATATTATTCAGCCCTATTATAGACAAAAGTCCACCAGCGCCGTGAATATGCTGCAACAAGCGATAACCGACCCTAGGTTTAAAATTCACAAACCAGAAGGCGCTATCTTTTTATGGTTATGGTTTGATGAGCTGCCAATTACCACCATGGAGCTTTATGCACGTCTAAAAAATAGAGGGGTATTAATTGTTCCTGGTGAGTACTTCTTTATTGGGCAACAAGAGGATTGGCCACATGCACATCAATGTTTGCGAATGAACTACGTGCAGAGTGATGAAAAGATGTTAGCCGGCATTACTATTATTGCTGACGAAGTGAAGAAGGCTTATTTAGAAGGGTAAAGTAGGACTAAAAAGAGCGCTAACCGCGCTCTTTTATCTCAAATATTGCTCATAACGTTATTGATCGCTATTGATAATATTTTTACCATTAATCTCAATTTTTCGAGGTTTCATCGCTTCTGGTACTTCACGCTCTAATTCAACGTGCAACAGACCATTTTCCATATCAGCACCAATCACTTTGACATAATCCGCTAATTGAAACTTTCTTTCGAAGCCACGCTCAGCAATACCCTGATATAAATACGTTTTACTCTCGTCGGCTTTGGGACTATTGCCACGAACCATCAGCATATTTTCATGTTGAGTCAATTCAATCTGCTCATCAGAAAAACCTGCCACCGCCATGGTGATACGGTAGTGATGTTCGTCTTTTTGTTCAATGTTATAAGGTGGGTAACCACCATTACAGTTTTTACTTGGGGTGGTCTCCATCATATTTAATAGACGATCAAAACCAATAGCAGAACGATATAGGGGGGTGAAATCTACATTACGCATAATAACTATCCTTACATTTAAGCAATAGCGAGTACAACCGGCTCATAGAGCGCTAGTGGTTGTCTCAATCTGATTGTATGACTCTCCAAAATGGACAAGTCGTTTTATCAAAAGACCCTTATTAGGCGTCTCTCTTACAATAGATATCGGGGTTAATAATTTCATTTTCAACACTCATTGTGAAATAAATTATTTGTAGAGTCATAAATATAAAATAAACGCCGCTGAATCAGCGGCGTTTATATTGAATATATGTAACATATCAGCAACTAGACATCTAGGTTTGCAACACGAAGTGCATTCTCTTCGATGAAGTTACGACGTGGTTCAACCTGATCACCCATCAAGGTAGTAAACAACTCATCAGCAGCAACGGCATCATTGATGGTCACTTGCAACATACGACGCTGTTCTGGATCCATCGTGGTTTCCCACAACTGCTCAGGGTTCATCTCACCCAGACCTTTATAACGCTGTAGATACACACCACGACGAGACTCTTTAATCAACCAAGTTAAGCCTTCATCAAAGCTCTCCACTGGTTGTGTACGCTCTCCGCGTTGAACATATGCACCTTCCTCGATTAAACCGCTAAGCGCTTCTGAGAGGTCAGCTATACGACCGTACTCTTTCGAATTAAGAAGATCGATACTCAATATGTGTTCATACTCTACACCATGAGTTCTTACCACTAACTTAGGTACACAACAGCCTGACTCTTCATCTTTGAGCACTACATACTCATATTGACTGGCACCAGACTCTTTTTCATTAAGAACAGATACTAACTGTTGAGTCCAAGCGCTAACAGTAGACTCATCAACACACATATCTTGAGTTAAACGCGGTGTATAAATCAACTCATTCAGCAGTGCTAAAGGGTAGCGACGGCTCATACGCTCAATCAGTTTGATGCCTGCATTATATTGAATAACCAGTTTTTCAAGCTCAGGACCTGCAATCGCTGGAGCACCAGGAGTCACAAACAGTGACGCGTTTTCAAGCGCCATTGTAAGTTGATATCGGCCATAAGCTTCTTCATCTTTAATGTACTGCTCTTGTTTGCCTTTTTTCACTTTATACAGTGGTGGTTGAGCAATGTAGATATAACCGTTCTCAATCAGCTCAGGCATTTGACGATAGAAGAAGGTTAAGAGCAGAGTACGGATGTGCGAACCATCCACATCGGCATCGGTCATGATGATGATATTATGGTAACGTAACTTCTCAATATTGTACTCATCACGACCAATACCACAACCTAGTGCAGTGATTAGGGTACCAACCTCTTGAGAAGAGAGCATTTTATCAAAACGCGCTTTTTCAACGTTTAGAATCTTACCTTTCAGCGGTAAAATTGCTTGGTTTTTACGATTACGTCCCTGCTTGGCTGATCCGCCTGCAGAGTCCCCTTCCACTATATATAATTCAGAAAGAGCAGGATCTTTTTCCTGACAATCTGCGAGTTTACCAGGAAGACCAGCAATATCTAATGCACCTTTACGACGAGTCATCTCACGTGCTTTACGCGCCGCTTCACGCGCTCGAGCTGCATCAATGATTTTTGAACAAACCATTTTCGCTTCACTTGGATTCTCAATTAGGTATTCACCCAATTTTTCACCCGTGGCAGACTCAACCGCTGATTTTACTTCAGAAGAGACCAGTTTTTCTTTGGTTTGACTTGAGAACTTAGGATCAGGAACTTTAACAGAAACGACCGCGGTTAACCCCTCACGAGCATCATCACCAGAGGTGGCTGCATTCGCTCTCTTAGAGTAACCCCCTTTTTCCATATAGGTGTTAAGAGTACGAGTCAGCGCAGAACGGAAACCCGCTAAGTGAGTACCGCCATCTTTTTGTGGAATATTGTTGGTGTAACAGAAAATATTCTCCTGGAAACCATCATTCCACTGCATCGCAACTTCAACAGAGATACCATCTTCGCGCTCAAAATCAAAATGAAAGACTTTTTGATGAATCGGCGTTTTATTTCGGTTTAAATGGGTAACAAATGCTTGAATACCACCTTTATACCTAAAATGGTCTTCTTTCCCTTCTTCACGTAAATCCATCAAATAAATAGAAACACCCGAGTTAAGGAAAGAGAGCTCACGCAAACGTTTTGCCAAAATATCATAATGAAACTCTATGTTAGTAAACGTCTCCTCACTTGGCCAGAATCGAATGCGAGTTCCTGTAGTATCAATGTCACCAATAGGCGCTAAAGGAGCTTCTGGCTCACCATGACGATAAATCTGTTGATGAATAAAGCCATGACGATTAATCGTCAACTCAACTTTCTCAGAAAGTGCGTTTACTACTGAAACACCAACACCATGAAGACCGCCAGATACTTTATATGAGTTATCATCAAACTTTCCACCAGCGTGCAGTACCGTCATGATAACTTCAGCTGCAGATACACCCTCTTCTGGGTGAATATCAGTTGGAATTCCACGACCATCATCACTCACAGAAACTGAATTATCTTCATGTATCTTGATGATGATTTCACTACAATGGCCAGCAAGAGCTTCATCGATAGAGTTATCGACAACCTCAAACACCATATGGTGAAGCCCGGTGCCATCATCGGTGTCGCCAATATACATTCCTGGACGCTTTCGTACCGCATCCAAGCCTCTTAAAACCTTAATACTCGATGAATCATAATTATTGGACATGAGTTACTCTCGCGTTGATATTTCTTGGTCTATTTTGCCATGTTCCACAAAGAACATCTTGCCTTTTTCATCATGCATATCAGCAATCTGATCTTCGGTAATTGAACTAACAAAAACCTGGGCGCCAGTCAGCTGCAAATAGCGTGCAAGTAGCTGGCGACGTTGGCTATCCAGTTCGGATGCAAAATCATCGATTAGGTAGATACACTGTTTACCCGTTACTTCTGTTAAATGTTGTCCTTGGGCCAATCTTAAAGCACAAACAATCAACTTTAATTGACCTCTAGATAACACATCTTCAACAGGCGTTCCGGCTACCTTTATTTTTAAATCGGCTTTATTGGGTCCACCGACGGTATAACCTAACTGCTTATCTCGCTCAAAGTTTCTCTTAAGCAAGTCGGCATAGGGAGTCTCTTTCTCCCACCCTCTGTAATAAGAGAGCTTAAATTCAAACTCAGGCAAAAACTCCTGACAAATATTCTGGGTCGCTGTCGCTATTTGTTCAACATAGACACGGCGCCAATCATCAATTTTTTCCGATAAATGAGATAACTCTTGATCCCAATAACTTAATTCTCGATAGTTCGTCGCTGTTTTTAATAATGCATTTCGTTGTTTAGTTAGACGTTTAACTCGGCTCCAAGCACTATAAAAGCCTGGTTCTACGTGAAAAACCCCCCAATCGATAAAAGAGCGACGGAATTTAGGGCCATCAGTAACCAACTCAAACCCTTCTGGATGAATCAGTTGCAGCGGTAATACTTGCGCAAGTTGAGCCAGTTTTTGTCCGGTCTCGCCGCCTATTTTAACCTCAGTTGTACCATCTCTCTGTTTATTTATACCAATAGGTAACTCAAATTGATCCGCGGTTTTAAATCGACCATGTACAAAAAGCTCATTGCAGTCATGACGAATCACTCGACTAGTTAATGCGCTTTTAAATGAGCGTCCATGACCCAGTAAATAAAGTGCTTCAAGTACACTTGTTTTACCACTTCCATTCGGTCCTATTAGAAAATTAAAACCAGAAGATAATGTCAAATCACACTCTTTTATGTTTCTAAAGTCTTTAACGATCAGTCTGGTTAATGGCATTTATATCTCTAATTATTATTAAAGACGAATTGGCATAACAACATACATAGCTTCGTCGTTATCACAATCTTCGACTAGTGCACTCGCATTAGCATCAGACATCGATATTCTGACTTGGTTACACTTTAAAGTATTCAATACATCAAGAACATAACTGACATTAAAGCCAATTTCTAAATCATCTCCTTGATAACTTACATCTAAGAACTCTTCGGCTTCTTCTTGTTCTGGGTTATTAGCGGTAATGCACATTTGATTGCCACCAACATTGACTCTGACACCACGAAACTTCTCATTAGAGAGAATTGCCGCTCTAGAGAAGGCTTGACGTAGCTCATCGCAACCCGCTTCTAACGTTTTATTAGTACTTTGTGGCATCACTCGGCGGTAGTCCGGGAAACGTCCATCAACAAGCTTTGAGGTAAATACAAAGTTATTCACCGATGCACGAAGATTTGAGTTGCCAATTTGCAACGTTACATGTTGCTCAGGATTATCCAATAAACGAACCAGTTCCAACACACCCTTTCTTGGCATTATTACTTGTTTACTTGGTGATTCACTCTCTAAAGTAACATTACATACCGCCATTCTGTGTCCATCCGTGGCCACAGAGCGCAATGTATTGCCATCAGTCTCAAACATCATACCATTTAAATAGTAACGCACATCTTGATTGGCCATTGAAAACTGGGTGCTCTCAATTAACTTACGCAAATTAGACTGCAGTAACGTGATCTCTACTTCACTTTGCCAATCTTCAATGTTTGGAAAATCAACCGCTGGCAATGTCGCCAGTGAAAACTTACTGCGGCCTGAACGAATAATGATACGTTCGCCTTCCAATATTACCGTAATATTCGCAGCATCAGGCAGACCACGACAAATATCGAGAAACTTACGAGAAGGAACAGTCACTCTGCCCGCTTCAAATTCACCTTCAAGCATCGTCTTGCTGACAAGCTCTACTTCTAAGTCTGTACCCGTCATTGAAAGGTAACCATTCTCTACCTGCAACAATATGTTACCCAAAATAGGTAATGCGGGTCTGCCGCCTAGCGCTCCAGAGACTTGCTGGAGAGGTTTTAATAACGTATTACGTTCTATTGTAAATTTCATATCAGCGATTTTTACTTATCTATAGTTTATGAAGAAAGAGTACGAATTAAATTGGAAAAATCTTCTTTTATATCATGGCTCTCTTCACGAAGTTGAGCTATTTTACGGCAAGCATGCAACACAGTAGTATGATCACGACCACCAAAAGCATCGCCTATTTCTGGCAAGCTGTGATTAGTCAGTTCTTTGGCTAATGCCATCGCTAACTGACGTGGCCTTGCTACAGAGCGAGAACGACGTTTTGATAATAGATCGGACATCTTTATTTTATAATATTCAGCCACTGTTTTCTGTATATTATCTATCGTTACTAACTTCTCTTGCAGAGCCAATAGATCTCGCAACGCTTCTCGAACAAAGTCGATAGTAATGGCACGACCAGTAAAGTTCGCATTCGCAACAACACGATTTAACGCCCCTTCTAACTCTCGAACATTAGAGCGCAGTCGTTTAGCAATGAAAAAAGCAACTTCATCAGCAAGGTGAACCTGATGGTCTTCCGCTTTTTTCATTAAAATAGCCACACGAGTCTCAAGCTCAGGTGGTTCAATTGCAACGGTTAAACCCCAACCAAATCGGGATTTAAGTCGGTCCTCTAAACCATTCATCTCTTTAGGATAACGGTCTGAAGTCAGTATAATTTGTTGGTTACCTTCAAGAAGGGCATTGAAAGTATGGAAAAATTCTTCTTGAGAGCGCTCTTTGTTAGCGAAAAATTGAATGTCATCAATAAGTAAAGCATCAACACTGCGGTAGTAACGCTTAAATTCTTCAATGGCATTATTTTGCAGGGCTTTCACCATATCTTGAACAAAACGCTCTGAGTGCATATACACAACACGAGCATTGGGTTTGCTCTCTACAATAGCATTACCAACCGCGTGCAAAAGGTGTGTTTTACCTAACCCGGTTCCACCATAAAGGAATAGGGGGTTATAAGCTGCGCCCGGATTATCTGCAACCTGCCTAGCTGCAGCTAATCCTAGTTGATTCGATTTACCTTCAACAAAGTTATCAAACTTATGCTTTGGATTCACATTAGAGCGGTGATTAATATTTGCCGTTTCATTAACACTGGATTCCCATGGTTTATGAATTGACTGTCTCGCTTCTAACCTTGCAGGCGCTGAAGAGGCAGCGGCAACATCCGCAGGGGTTTGTATTGGCTTTACTTTAACAACAGGCTGAACCACTGAGCGGCTACCCACCTCAAAACGTAAAATTGGCGCATCACCGCTACACAACTCATTGAGAATTTTGTTAATACTATTTAGATACTTATCTCGAACCCAATCCAGAACAAATCGATTAGGTGCAAACAACGTGAGAGTGTTGTCATTTAGCTCCACCTGAAGCGGTCGAATCCACATACTAAATTCAGTTGCAGGAAGCTCTTCTTGTAAACGCTGCAAACATTGCAACCAAAGCGAAGACGACACGAATAAACCTCACCATAAGTTTATAAAAAAAAAGGTCCACAATTTTAACCTTACCTGACCAAGATCGCTAGCACTTGATCGTTGATCCGGTGAATAAGATCAAAGTTATTCACATAGATCGACCTATTTATTAGAGATCGCCACAAGTTTCCCACAAAAATATCAACAACTGTTCAAAAAACAGCCTTAATATGAAAATGGTTATTTAACATAACAATTAGTTATTTCGTTATGTTCTTTAGTAACAAGTAGAATTAGGTTCTGTTCTTAGAGGAGTATAAGAAATGAACAACTGGATTAAAGGCGCATTTGCTGCTATTGCATTAACATTATCAGTAAGCCAAGTCGCTTATGCAACAACAGATGTAAAAGTAGGGATGTCAGGTAAGTACTTTCCTTTCACGTTTGTAAAAATGGACAAACTTCAAGGCTTTGAAGTTGATCTTTGGGATGAAATTGGTCGACGTAATGACTACAACGTTGAATATGTTACCGCCAGTTTTTCAGGTCTGTTTGGTCTACTGCAAAATAAGCACATTAATACCATCTCAAATCAAATTACGGTAACGGCAGAGCGCCAAGCAAAATTCCTTTTTTCAGACCCATATGTTATTGATGGTGCTCAAATTACCGTTCGTAAAGGTAATAATTCAATTCAAGGCTTGGCAGATTTAGCAGGCAAACGAGTGGCCGTTAATTTAGGTTCTAACTTTGAGCAATTGCTTCGAAATTACGATACGGATAACAAGATCAATATCGCCACTTACGAAACAGCACTAGAACATGATGTCGCATTAGGAAGAGCTGATGCTTTTATTATGGACCGTCTATCGGCGATTGAGTTAATCAAAAAATCAAATTTACCACTGCAACTTGCTGGTACGCCTTTCGAAACAATTGAAAACGCATGGCCATTTTTAAACAACGCTGAAGGTAAAAAACTGCAGCAACAAGTTAATAAAGCACTACTTGATATGCGTAATGACGGAACATTAGCTACAATTTCTCAGAAGTGGTTTGATACTGATATCACCAAGAAATAAGACATTATAAATAGAGATAACATCAACAACCCTGCTCTTTTTTATTAAGAGTGGGGTTTTCTCTTTAAATACAAACACAAATATAAGTGAATATTCATGGGTTTTGATTTTCAATACATGCTCGATTTACTGCCTATACTGCTAAAGTATCTGGGCACCACAATGGAGATGTCCATTTGGGGTCTGTTTTTCTCACTGATTCTGGCTGTGACTATTGCGAATATTCGCGTATTCAAAATTCCGGTATTAAACCAATTAAGCCAACTTTTTATCAGTTTCTTTCGTGGTACGCCGCTGTTAGTACAACTTTTTCTTCTCTACTATGGCCTACCGCAAGTTTTTCCTATCATGACCGGTTTGGATGCATTTAGTGCTGCTGTGATAGGTTTAAGCTTACACTTTTCTGCGTATATGGCTGAAAGTATTCGAGCCGCGATTATCAGTGTTGATAAGAGCCAAATGGAAGCCAGCCTATCTATTGGTATGACAACTAACCAAGCGATGCGCAGAATTATACTGCCGCAAGCCGCTCGCATCGCGCTTCCCTCTTTAATGAATTACTTTATCGATATGATTAAATCTACTTCATTGGCATTTACTTTAGGTGTATCGGAAATCATGGCTAAAGCCCAAATGGAAGCTTCATCGAGTTTTAAGTTTTTTGAGGCATTTTTAGCCGTGGCATTGATTTACTGGGGCGTAGTGGTTTTGTTAACCCAAGTTCAAACTTGGGCAGAGAAAAAACTCAATAAGGCTTACCAATCATGATAACCATTAAAAATTTGCATAAAACATTTGGTGATAGTGAAGTATTAAAAGGCATCGATCTTCAAATAAAAAAAGGGGAGATCGTGGTTGTTATTGGGTCAAGTGGCACCGGAAAATCCACCCTGCTTCGATGCATTAATTTCTTAGAAACAGCCGAACAAGGTAATATTCAAATTGGCGATATTACTGTTGATACCCAACGTGCTAGTCGAGCAGAAATTGTCGCTTTACGAAAAAAAACAGGCTTTGTTTTTCAAAATTATGCTTTATTTGCTCATTTAACCGCCAAGCAGAACATTGCTGAAGGATTAATTACCGTCAAAAAGTGGAAAAAAGAGCAAGCCTATCACCGAGCGCAACAAATTCTCGATGATATTGGACTAGGCGACAAGAGTGACAGTTACCCCTCTGCTTTATCAGGTGGTCAACAGCAACGCGTTGGGATAGGTAGAGCAATGGCACTAGAAGCCGAGCTGCTGCTGTTTGATGAGCCAACCTCGTCACTGGATCCTGAGTGGGTAGGAGAAGTTCTACTGTTGATGAAAAAGTTAGCCACTGCTCATCAAACCATGCTGGTAGTGACTCATGAGATGCAATTTGCTAAAGAAGTCGCGGATAGAGTCATCTATATGGCGAATGGAAAGGTAGTAGAACAGGGCACTCCAGAGCAAATTTTCAACGATCCAAAGAATCCACAACTACAAAAATTCTTAAATATGGTTGGGATCAACTAAGATCCTTGCCAAATTTGAGATAAAACGTATAATTCCACGTCCGGAAAATATCATGGGGCAATCATTGACTATTTAGGAGCCAATGATTACAATTCCGCCTCTTTATTGAGGGCATACGGATATTATGTCCCATGCCGGTTTTAATAAAAACCTAAAAACTACTGATCAGTAATAAGGTAATACCAATGAAACGCACTTTTCAACCTTCAGTTCTAAAGCGTAAACGCAACCACGGTTTCCGTGCTCGTATGGCTACTACGAACGGTCGCAATGTCATTAACGCTCGTCGCGCTAAAGGCCGTAAGCGTCTTTCAAAATAATCGCAGATTATTTTGATTAAGTACGCTTTTATTCGGGAGTTACGTTTGTTAACTCCCGAAAATTATAAACAAGTCTTTCAGCAAGCTCATCGAGCTGGCTCCCCTCACTTTACTATTCTCGCAAGAGAAAACGCCCTAACTCATCCTCGTCTTGGCTTAGCCGTTCCTAAAAAGCAAATTAAAACTGCTGTCGCTCGAAATCGATTTAAACGAATTGTTCGTGATAATTTTCGACTCAAGCAACATGAACTGCCAACTAAAGATTTTGTAGTTATTGCGAAGAAAAGTGCTCAAGAGTTAACAAATGCTGAAATGAACGAGATATTAAATAAGCTATGGCATCGTCTGTCACGCCCATCTCGTGGATAATTATAGGTCTAATTCGCTTCTATAAAGTTGCGATTAGCCCTCTTATTGGTCCTCGATGTCGATTTACACCTACATGCTCAACTTACGCTATTGAAGCGATAAAAATGCATGGAGTTGTAAAAGGGTGTTGGTTATCAGGCAAACGTCTATTAAGATGTCATCCTATGAATGATGGGGGCTATGACCCCGTTCCGCCAAACCAGAAATCAGACAGAGATAAATAACGATGGATTCTCAACGCAATATTCTGTTAGTCGCACTTCTGTTTGTCTCTTTCATGCTGTATCAGCAATGGAATGAAGACAGCACTCCTCAACCTCAGAGTGTTACACAGCAAACTACTGAGAGCAGTGGTGATGTTCCAGCCCATTCAGGCCAAGAGCAACAACCTATTACTGAATCAGCTCAATCGAATGATCTCATCACTATAACTACCGATGTATTAACACTGTCTGTTGATACGCTTGGCGGTGATATAGTTAGAGCAGAATTAAATAAATATGATGCAGAACTCGATTCTGAGACACCTTTTGTCATATTAAAAAATGATGCGGACCACAGTTATATTGCTCAAAGTGGCTTAATTGGTCAACAAGGTATTGATACTAATGCTGGACGTGCTCAGTTTACAACGCAAGCGAAAACATTCACTCTGGATGACTCACAACAAGAGCTGCGCGTTCCATTAACTCTGGTTAAAGGTAATATTACTTACACCAAAACCATTATCGTAAAACGCGACAGTTATGCGGTCGATGTTGAGTATACAGTTAATAACCAATCATCTGAGGTAGCCAATGTACAGATGTATGCTCAGCTAAAGCAGAATCTAATGGACGATGGTGGCAGCTTAGCTATGCCAACTTATCGCGGTGGTGCTTACTCAACAGAAGAAACTCGTTATAAGAAGTTCACTTTTGACGATATGCAAGAAAAAAACTTATCACTCACATTGGTTAATGGCCAAGGTTGGGCTGGCATGTTGCAACACTACTTTGCATCAGCATGGATCCCACGTGAAGCACCTGGAACGCAGCTTTATTCACGCGTAGCTCAAGGACAAGGTTATATTGGCGTACGTATGCCAACGGTAACAGTGGCAAGCGGTGAGACTAAAAATTTACTAGCAACATTGTGGGTTGGTCCAAAACTTCAACAACAGATGGCTACCGTCGCTCCTAACTTAGATCTTTCTGTCGATTACGGTTGGTTATGGTTTATTGCAAAACCTCTTCACTCATTGCTCTCTATGATTCAAGGCATCGTAATTAACTGGGGTCTAGCCATTATTATCCTGACCTTCATTGTTCGTGGTGCAATGTACCCACTAACAAAAGCTCAGTACACCTCAATGGCAAAAATGCGCATGCTTCAGCCTAAGCTAACAGCAATGCGTGAACGTATTGGCGATGACCGTCAGCGTATGAGCCAAGAGATGATGGAGCTGTATAAAAAAGAGAAAGTAAACCCACTAGGTGGCTGTTTACCTATCGTATTACAGTTGCCAATTTTCATCGCTCTGTACTGGTCTCTAATGGAATCAGTTGAACTGCGTCATACTCCATTCTTTGCATGGATCACCGACCTGTCAGCACAAGACCCATACTATGTATTACCATTATTAATGGGTGCAAGTATGTTCATGATTCAAAAGATGAGCCCAACGACAGTAACTGACCCAATGCAGCAGAAGATCATGACCTTTATGCCGGTTATGTTTACCTTCTTCTTCCTATGGTTCCCATCTGGCCTTGTACTTTACTGGTTAGTGTCTAACATCGTGACATTGATTCAGCAAACTCTCATTTATCGTTCCCTTGAAAAGAAAGGCTTACACACTAAATAGAAACTAGATTAATAAAATAAAAGGCGGCCAAATGGTCGCCTTTTTGTTTTTGTCTGATTACAATTAGCCCATCATCAATTACAAAGCCAATACCATGACTCAATATACCGATACGATCGTCGCACAAGCTACAGCTCCAGGCAGAGGTGGCGTAGGAATAATTCGCGTTTCTGGCACAAAAGCCAATCAAGTAGCTATTGAGATAACAGGCAAACAACTTAAACCTAGATACGCCGAATACATCAGCTTTAAAGATGAAAAAGGCCTAGAGATAGATCAAGGTATTGCACTCTATTTTAATAATCCTCACTCATTTACCGGTGAAGATGTTTTAGAACTGCAAGGTCATGGTGGCCCCGTCGTTATGGATATGCTCATTAAACGAATCCTTAAAATAGACGGCATAAGAACGGCCAAACCAGGCGAGTTCTCAGAAAGAGCATTTTTAAACGATAAAATGGATCTTACTCAAGCTGAAGCTATTGCAGACTTAATTGATGCAAGCTCGGAAGAGGCTGCGAAATCGGCATTACAATCTCTGCAAGGTCAATTCTCAAATAAGGTCAATCAGCTAGTTGATTCTTTAATTCATTTAAGAATATACGCAGAAGCGGCCATCGATTTTCCTGAAGAGGAGATAGACTTTCTCGGAGATGGCAAAGTCAGTGGTGACTTACAAACTATCATTGATAACTTAAATGCCGTGCGCGCTGAGGCCAATCAAGGTTCCATCATCCGTGAAGGAATGAAAGTCGTGATCGCTGGTCGTCCTAATGCTGGAAAATCCAGTCTACTTAATGCACTGTCAGGAAAAGAGTCGGCTATTGTTACTGATATAGCAGGAACAACACGTGATGTATTAAGAGAGCATATCCATATTGATGGCATGCCTATTCATATTATAGATACTGCAGGACTTAGAGAAGCTTCTGACGAAGTCGAACGAATAGGTATTGCACGTGCATGGGAAGAGATAGCACAGGCCGATAGAGTGCTATTTATGGTAGATGGTACAACGACAGATGCGACGAGTCCTGCGGATATATGGCCTGATTTTGTTGATCGATTACCGAATGACATGGGCATGACGGTGATCCGAAATAAAGTGGATCAGACCAAAGAGCACCTCGGGATCTGTCATGTGAACTCACCAACACTCATTAGGCTTTCCGCCAAAACAGGCCAAGGTATTGACGCCCTAAGAACACACCTAAAAGAGTGTATGGGCTTCTCTGGTGGCAACGAAGGCGGCTTTATGGCTCGACGTAGGCATCTAGAAGCTTTAGAGAAGGCTGCTGAGCATTTAAATATTGGCCAGCAACAACTGGAAGGTTACATGGCAGGAGAGATACTGGCAGAAGAACTTAGAATTACTCAGCAGCATCTAAATGAAATAACTGGCGCGTTTAGCTCTGACGACCTATTAGGACGGATTTTTTCTTCATTCTGCATAGGAAAGTAAGTACAAAATAAACAGAAAACGAGCCTTTAGCTCGTTTTTTTTTCTCTTTATATATAGGAATTAACGATGGAAAAAATTCAAATAATTACTGGCAGTACATTAGGTGGTGCAGAGTATGTTGGCGATCATTTAGAAGAGATACTCACTAATAAAGGCATTAATTCTGAGGTTCATAATAACCCAAATTTGGAGAATATTACGACCTCTGGTGATTGGTTATTGATAGTATCTACTCATGGAGCAGGTGAATATCCAGACAATTTCAAGCCCTTCATTGAACAAATAAACAGCAAAAAACCGGACCTCACAGCAATTAACTTCACCATAATAGCCATAGGAGATTCAAATTATGACACATATTGTGCAGCCGGAGATCAGCTAAAATTACTACTCGAAAAACATGGAGCAGTACAAAAATTGGGTTTTTTAAAGATAGATGTCACTGATGATTTAAGTCCTGAGGAAGCTGCTGAACAGTGGTTTTTGCCACTTCTAAACTAAATAATATAAAAAAGAGTCATTATTTATGAGCAAAATAGGTTTATTTTAACTTTTTTTCTGTGGATAAGTATGGATCTAAACGGTGATTAACCTATAGTTATGCACTGAATAAGATCCTTCACTCCAAGCCCTTGTGCATAAGTACCCTTTTTGATCCCAGCTATTACCCAAGAAGATCATAGCTAAGTAACAACAAACGATCCGATCCAAAGTGATGATCTTAATGATCATTTACCGCTTACCCACAAGATCGTGCGATCCTAATAATAGATCTAATAAAAGATCTCTTTAAAAAGATCTTATATATATTAAGTGAACGACTATTTTGGAAAAACATAACATTTCGCAATTTTGCAGAATCAAGGTAAAATGCTCGACCTTAAAATAACCCATATCCACCTATGAAAAACACCTGAGGTTGTCCATGTTTTATCAAGAAAAATTTGATGTCATTGTTGTCGGCGGCGGCCATGCTGGCACAGAAGCTGCGTTATCTGCAGCAAGAACAGGACAGAAAACCCTGCTGCTCACTCACAATATCGATACATTGGGCCAAATGTCATGCAATCCAGCCATAGGTGGTATTGGAAAAGGTCATCTTGTCAAAGAAGTGGATGCATTAGGTGGATTAATGGCTCACGCAATTGACAAAGCAGGTATTCAATTTCGTACACTTAACGCTTCAAAAGGGCCTGCGGTAAGAGCAACTCGCGCCCAAGCAGATCGAGTAATTTACAAAGCTGCGATAAGAGAAAAGCTAGAAAATCAACCTAATCTAACTCTGTTCCAACAATCGGTTGATGATCTGATCATTGAGAACGATCAAGCGGTGGGCGTTGTCACACAAATGGGATTAAAGTTCCATGCTCGATCCGTTGTATTGACCGTAGGGACATTTTTAGGTGGTAAAATTCATATTGGTTTAGAAAATTACTCAGGTGGAAGAAGCGGTGATACTTCATCGATTGCTCTGGCTGAGCGATTACGAGATATGCCATTTAGAGTTGATAGACTAAAAACAGGAACGCCCCCTCGAATTGATGCACGGACCGTTGATTTTAGTCTATTAGAAACTCAGCATGGTGATAATCCAACGCCTGTATTTTCTTTCTTAGGCAACAGAACAGAGCATCCTACGCAAATCCCATGCTACATCACACATACCAATGAACAGACACATGACATTATTCGTCAGAATTTAGATCGAAGCCCAATGTATTCAGGGGTCATTGAAGGTATTGGACCAAGATATTGTCCATCGATTGAAGATAAAGTGATGCGTTTTGCCGATAAAAACAGTCATCAAATTTTTGTAGAACCAGAGGGGCTTACGACTCATGAGCTTTACCCAAATGGCATTTCGACTAGCTTACCTTTTGATGTACAAATTAAAATAGTTCAATCAATGAAAGGATTTGAACAAGCACATATTGTACGACCAGGTTATGCGATTGAGTATGATTTCTTTAATCCACAAGATCTTAAACAGACGTACGAAACTAAATTTATTAAAGGTCTGTTCTTTGCTGGACAGATCAATGGTACCACCGGATACGAAGAAGCCGCTGCTCAAGGTTTAATGGCTGGACTGAATGCAAGTTTATATTCACAAGGCAAAGAAGGTTGGAGCCCGCGTCGCGATCAAGCGTACATGGGGGTATTGATCGATGATCTTTCTACTTTAGGAACCACTGAACCTTATCGCATGTTTACTTCACGCGCTGAATACCGTCTGTTATTACGTGAAGATAATGCCGATATCCGTTTGACTGAGAAGGGGCGTGAACTGGGCTTGGTAAGTGATATTCGTTGGCAGCGATTTAATGAGAAGATGGAAAATATAACTCAAGAACGCCAGCGACTGAAAGATATTTGGATCAATCCAAGATCGGAGCAGGTCGATCAACTGAATAAGATCTTAAAGACACCTTTAGCCCGAGAAGCGAATGGAGAAGATCTGATCCGTCGCCCTGAAGTTAATTATACACAGCTTGTTAATGTTGAAGGTTTTGGGCCAGAACATACTGATAAACAAGCCACTGAGCAAGTTGAAATTCAAGTAAAATATGATGGTTACATCCAGCGGCAGAAAGATGAAATTGAAAAATCACTTCGTCATGAAAATACCAAACTTCCTGTTGAACTTGATTATCAACAGATGAAAGGGCTATCAAACGAGGTGATAGCAAAGTTAAATGATAGTAAACCCGAAACCGTTGCTATTGCATCACGCATATCAGGCATCACCCCAGCAGCTATCTCTATTATATTGGTTTATTTAAAAAAACACGGCATGTTAAAAAAAGGGTAAAGCAGTGAGTGAATTAAAACAAAAATTGAATCAGCTGATTGCTCAAAGTACATTATCGGTTACTGAGCAGCAAAAAGATCAATTGATCGGTTATGTTGAATTGCTTTATAAGTGGAATAAAGCGTATAACTTAACGTCAGTCAGAGTACCGAGTGAAATGCTGGTTAAGCATATTATGGACAGTATTGTTGTCAGTCCTCATTTAGATGGCGACAGTATGATAGATGTAGGTACCGGTCCAGGACTTCCTGGTATTCCATTAGCCATTATGAACCCTGATAAATCGTTTACACTGCTTGATAGTCTTGGCAAACGAATTCGATTTATTAAGCAAGTGGTTCATGAACTTCACATTTCTAATGTGACTGCGGTTCAAAGCAGAGTGGAAGATTTTCAACCAGAAGAGAAGTTCGATATTGTATTAAGTCGCGCTTTTGCTTCAATGACCGATATGGTTAACTGGTGCCATCATTTACCTAAAGAGCAAAGTGGTCATTTTTTAGCGTTGAAAGGGCTTTATCCAACAGATGAAATATCATTATTACCAGAATGGTGTTCTGTGACAGACATCAAAGCTTTGAATGTTCCTGAGTTAGAAGGTGAGCGTCATCTAGTAATCTTATCTCGAACTAATAAATAGGTGAGGTCTTCGTGGGCAAAATAATATCCATAGCAAATCAGAAAGGCGGTGTTGGTAAAACAACTACTTGCGTTAATTTGGCCGCTTCTTTAGCGGCGACACAACGCAAAGTACTGGTGATTGATTTAGATCCTCAAGGCAATGCAACTATGGCCAGTGGAGTTGATAAATATCAAGTGGATGCAACGGCTTACGACCTTTTGGTTGAAGAAGTACCCTTCGAGCAAGTCGTTGTTAAAAAAACGTCGGGAGGTTATGATTTAATTTCAGCCAATGGTGATGTAACTGCTGCTGAGATTAAATTGATGGAAGTATTTGCACGTGAAATTCGATTGAGAACGGCATTGGCACCAGTTCGTGAAAAATATGATTTCATCTTTATAGATTGCCCACCAGCACTGAACCTGCTTACAATCAATGCAATGGCTGCCTCTGACTCTGTATTAGTTCCAATGCAGTGTGAATATTTTGCACTAGAAGGGTTGACTGCATTAATGGATACCATCAGTAAGTTATCAGCAGTGGTTAATGCTGATCTTAAAATTGAAGGTTTACTACGCACTATGTTTGATCCGAGAAATCGTCTTTCTAATGAAGTTTCAGATCAGCTAAAAAAACACTTTGGTGAAAAAGTATATCGAACGGTGATCCCTCGCAATGTACGTTTAGCGGAGGCACCAAGTCATGGTCTTCCTGCTATGTATTACGATAAACACTCAGCAGGTGCTAAAGCATACCTCGCGCTGGCTGGAGAAATAATCCGTCGCAGTGAAATAGAAGCGAATAATGTATCTAGTGAAAAAATAGAGGCCTAAGATAATGAGTAAACGTAGCTTAGGTAAAGGACTCGATGCACTACTTGCAACAAGCTCTCTTGCCAGAGAAAAACAGCAGGTAGCGGTCAACAGTCAGGCACTATCATCAGATTCTAATTTAGTTGATTTATCAATTAATCAGCTGCAGCCTGGGCTGTATCAGCCTAGAAAAACGATGGATTCAGAAGCTCTTGATGAGCTTGCTGCCTCCATCAGTTCACAAGGTATTATTCAACCTATCGTTGTTCGTTCCGTTGCTGATGGACGTTACGAAATCATTGCCGGAGAGCGCCGCTGGAGAGCATCACGTAAAGCGGGATTAAAAGTTGTTCCTTGTATTGTTAAAGTGGTTGAGGATCGTGCTGCCATCGCGATGGCGTTAATTGAAAATATTCAGCGTGAAGACCTTAATGCTATTGAAGAGGCTCAAGCACTCGAAAAACTACAAGAAGAGTTTGAACTAACGCATTTACAAGTTGCCGAAATAGTGGGTAAATCAAGAACAACTATTTCTAACCTATTACGTTTAAATCAGTTAGAACAGCCTGTAAAAAAGATGGTCGAACGTAAAGATATTGAAATGGGACACGCACGTGCACTGTTAGCGTTAAGTGGTGAGATGCGATGTGAAGCGTCAGAAATAATTGCTAACAAAAAGCTTAATGTTAGAGAAACCGAGAAATTAGTTAAGAAAATGTTAATGCCCGAAGGGGATAAGCCAGTAAAAAAGATAGACAACGATGCACAAGCAATGTCTATGTTATTGTCTAAAAAACTCGGAACTGAGGTTTCTATATCACGCACAGTGAATGGAAAAGGAAAACTCACAATTTGTTTTGATGAATCTCACAAATTGCAGCAAATTCTTGCTGTATTTGACGAAAAATTAAACTCTTAGTCTAATAAAATAGCCAAAATTCAGCTTTAAACTGATAATAGCTCAATTAATTAGACTTAGAGCATTGAATTGTAGATTCTGCATTGTTGTAAAAAGCAATGGTGAATGTATAATCCGTGTGTTGGTAAAGGGAATGTTGCTGATGTTGAACAATAGTTGGGCAAAAGGGTCGTTTGTTGCTTTTTTATGTCAAATCATTATTGTGATTGTTTTTGCGATGTTCCTTTATCATACTCGAGGTGAGATAGCTGGTATTTCAGCTATTTTGGGGGGGCTAGTTTATTGTGGGCCAACGTTGTTAGCGAACTTATTTATGAGTAAATCTAGCGATAATTTAGCCACAGCCGTTGTTGCAAAAGCGTATTTAGGCACCATCTATAAGATGGCTGTTTCCATCTGTTTATTTATCTATATTTTCAAATATATATCAATAAATATAGCTATATTCTTAGCTGCTTATGTAATAGCACTACTCACACAATATGCTACGTCATATGTTTTTCTTAATCGTAACTAGACAGGATATCTAATGGCTGGTTCAGGTGAAGCTCTGACTGCTCAGGAATACATTGCACACCACCTTACATTTTTAAGCTCTGGAGAAGGGTTTTGGAGTCTTAATATAGATTCTATGATCTTCTCTGTGCTTATAGGTGCTGGTATGCTTTGTTTTTTCCGTCGTGTTGCTGTAAAAGCAACCGTAGGAGTACCAGGCAAGCTTCAGTGCTTTGTCGAGATGATTGTTGAATTTGTCGATGGAACCATAAAAGATATTTTCAATGGAAAAAATGCATTAATTGCTCCATTAGCGTTAACCGTTTTCGGATGGGTTTTTCTAATGAACTTAATGGATTTGATTCCGGTTGATTTTCTGCCTCATACTGCTCAAGTTCTTGGTGTACCTTATCTCCGTGTTGTACCTACTGCAGACGTTAACATTACAATGTCAATGGCGTTAGGTGTGTTCTTTTTGATTCTGTTTTACAGCATCAAAATTAAGGGAGTGAAAGGATTTGTTAAAGAGTTGACATTACAACCATTCAATCATTGGGCGTTTATCCCAGTTAATTTGATTTTGGAAGGTGTAACTTTAATCGCAAAACCTGTTTCTTTAGGTCTCCGATTATTTGGGAATATGTACGCAGGTGAGTTGATATTTATTTTGATCGCAGGGTTATTACCTTGGTGGTCTCAATGGTTATTATCAGTTCCTTGGGCTATTTTTCATATTTTAATCATCACGTTACAAGCATTTATCTTTATGGTGTTGACAATAGTTTATCTGTCACAAGCATCAGAAGAGCATTAATTGTTTTTTTTAACAATAATAATTTAGTTAGAACTTGGAGTTATACATGGAAAACTTAAACATGGATTTGCTGTATATTGCAGCAGCTATCATGATGGGCTTGGCTTCGATCGGTGCGGCAATTGGTATTGGTATGCTAGGTGGTAAATTTCTTGAAGGCGCAGCTCGCCAACCAGATTTGATCCCTCTACTTCGTACTCAGTTCTTTATCGTTATGGGTCTAGTCGATGCGATCCCTATGATCGCTGTTGGTCTAGGTCTTTACATTATGTTTGCGGTCGCCGGATAATTAATTATCTTTTTCGGTATTTTTTCTAACTTGCAAACATAGGAGAGTATGCGGTGAATATAAACGCAACTCTGCTGGGTCAGGCAATCGCCTTTGTACTATTTGTTTGGTTCTGCATGAAATATGTATGGCCACCACTTATTGCTGCGATTGAAGAACGTCAGAAAAATATAGCTGACGGTTTAGCTGCTGCGGATCGCGCTGCTAAAGACTTGAGCCTAGCGCAAGCAAATGCCTCAGATAAATTAAAAGAGGCAAAACGTACTGCAACCGAGATCATTGACCAAGCGAATATGCGTAAGAATAAAATTTTGGATGAAGCCCGTGAGGAAGCGCTTGTTGAGCGTCAAAATATCCTTACTCAAGGTGAAGCTGAAATTGAATCTGAACGTAATCGTGCACGTGATGAACTGCGTAAACAGGTTGCAACTCTGGCCGTGATGGGTGCCGAGAAAATCTTAGAGCGTTCTATTGATGAACAAGCTCATAGAGATATTCTTGATAGCATCACTGCTAAATTATAAGTAGAGGGGGCAGCATATGTCGGAAATGACAACAATCGCACGCCCCTACGCTAAAGCAGCTTTTGACTTTGCTGTTGAGAAAGGTGAGTTGGCCAAATGGGGCCAAATGCTTACTTTTACTGCCGAAGTAGCAAACAATGATGATATGAAAGCACTAATGAGCGGTGCTGTTTCAGCTTCTCAATTAGCTGAAATTTTTTCTTCTGTTTGTGAAGAGCAACTCAACGAATTTGGCCAAAACTTTATTAAAGTAATGGCTGAAAATGGACGCCTAAAAGCATTACCAAGTGTGTTAGATCTTTTTCTAACATTGCAAGCTGAGTATGAAAAAGTAATTGATGTAGATATAACTTCTGCAATCGCACTTTCAGAAAAGCAACTTGCTGACATTGGTACAAAACTTGAAGCGCGTCTAGAACGTAAAGTTAAGCTGAATTGCAGTGTAGATAAGACTCTACTTGGTGGGGTCGTTATACGAGCCGGAGATTTAGTCATCGATAACTCAGCACGTACTAGTATACGTAGACTGGGCGATGCATTGCAGTCTTGATTGGAGCATGCAAAATGCAACTTAATTCCACGGAAATTAGTGATCTGATCAAACAACGTATTGAGAAATTCAACGTTGTTAGTGAAGCTCGCAACGAAGGTACTATCGTATCTGTAAGCGATGGTATTATTCGAATTCATGGCCTTGCTGATGTTATGCAAGGCGAAATGATTGAACTACCAGGTGGCCGTTTTGCACTTGCACTTAACCTTGAGCGTGACTCAGTTGGTGCAGTTGTAATGGGTCCATATGTCGACCTTCAGGAAGGCATGAAAGTAACAGGTACTGGTCGTATTCTTGAAGTGCCAGTAGGCCCAGAAATGCTTGGTCGTGTTGTAAATACACTCGGTCAGCCAATTGATGGTAAAGGTCCTATTGACACTAAAATTACTTCTCCTGTCGAAGTAATTGCACCAGGTGTTATTGAGCGTAAATCGGTTGATCAACCTGTTCAAACTGGTTATAAGTCAGTTGATTCCATGATCCCTATTGGTCGTGGTCAGCGTGAACTTATCATCGGAGACCGTCAAACTGGTAAAACAGCGTTGGCACTTGATACAATTATCAACCAGAGAGATTCTGGTATTTACTCTATCTACGTAGCGATTGGCCAAAAGGCATCAACAATTTCTAACGTAGTTCGCAAACTAGAAGAGCATGGAGCGCTAGCTAACACGATTGTTGTTGTTGCGTCTGCCTCTGAGTCTGCAGCACTGCAATATTTAGCGCCTTATGCTGGTTGCGCAATGGGTGAATACTTTCGTGACCGCGGTGAAGATGCATTGATCGTTTATGATGATCTGTCTAAGCAAGCAGTAGCGTATCGTCAGATTTCCTTACTACTTAGGCGTCCACCAGGACGTGAAGCTTACCCTGGAGACGTATTCTATCTTCACGCTCGTCTACTTGAGCGTGCTGCTCGTGTAAGCGTAGCGTATGTAGAAAAGTTCACAAATGGTGAGGTTAAAGGTAAAACCGGTTCTTTAACGGCTCTACCTATTATAGAAACTCAAGCAGGTGATGTATCTGCGTTTGTACCTACAAACGTAATTTCGATTACCGATGGCCAGATCTTCCTACAAACAGAACTGTTTAATGCTGGCGTACGTCCAGCTGTTGATCCAGGTATTTCTGTTTCTCGTGTAGGTGGTGCGGCGCAAACAAAAATAATTAAGAAACTGTCTGGTGGTATTCGTACTGCTCTTGCACAGTACCGTGAATTGGCAGCATTTGCTCAGTTCTCTTCGGATCTTGATGAAGCAACGAAGAAGCAGTTAGACCACGGTCAGAAAGTTACCGAACTTATGAAGCAAAAGCAGTACGCACCAATGTCTGTTTTTGATCAAGCGATGGTTCTTTTTGCCGCTGAAAAAGGTTATTTAGGAGATATTGAGCTTAAAAAACTGGCTGATTTTGAAGATGCATTGCTGTCGTTTGCTCGAGGTCAACACGCCGATCTTGTTACTAAGATTGATGAAACGGGTGCTTACGATAAAGATATCGAAGGTCAGCTTACTAAGCTGATTGATGATTTCAAAGCAACTCAGACCTGGTAATTCGTTGGTGGCCTTAAAAGGTCACCGATAAGACGGAGAGTAACGATGGCCAGTGCTAAAGAGATTCGTAATAAGATCGGGAGTGTTCAAAGCACTCAAAAGATCACTAAGGCAATGGAAATGGTTGCCGCTTCTAAAATGCGTCGAACTCAAGACTCAATGGAAGCGTCACGTCCATATGCTGACACAATACGTAAAGTGATCGGTCATTTAGCCCTTGGTAATTTAGAGTATCGTCATCCTTATCTTGAGGAGCGAGAAGCCAAGCGCATAGGTTATATCATTATTTCTACAGATCGTGGTCTTTGTGGAGGTTTAAATATTAACTTATTTAAAAAAGCCATTACAGAGATGAAAGAGTGGTCTGATAAAGGTGCTGAAATTGATTTGGGACTTATTGGTTCTAAAGCTACAGCATTTTTTAATAGCTACGGCGGTAACGTGGTCGCTCAAGATTCAGGTTTAGGTGATACACCTAGCGTGGAAGAGCTTATCGGTACTGTTGGCGTAATGCTAAAGAAATATGATGAAGGCCAATTGGATCGCTTGTATATAGTAAACAACAAATTTGTTAATACTATGGTGCAAGCACCAACGATCGATCAATTACTTCCTTTGCCTAAATCGGAAGATGAAGTAATGAAACGCAGTCATGCTTGGGACTATATTTATGAGCCTGAGCCAAAGCAACTTCTTGAGTCACTGCTTATTCGTTATGTCGAATCACAAGTGTACCAAGGTGTTGTTGACAATTTAGCCTGCGAACAAGCAGCGCGAATGATTGCGATGAAAGCGGCGACTGATAATGCAAGCGACTTAATCGATGACCTACAACTTGTGTATAATAAAGCGCGTCAAAGTGCGATTACACAAGAGTTGTCAGAGATTGTTTCAGGCGCTGCAGCGGTTTAAGCATAGGAATAAACTAAAAGTTTAGAGGATTAACTATGGCTACAGGTAAGATCGTACAGATCATCGGTGCGGTAGTCGACGTAGAGTTTGCGCAGGGCGAAGTACCTAAGGTATATGATGCTCTGAATGTTATTGATTCTACAGAGCGTCTAGTTCTTGAGGTTCAACAGCAGACTGGTGGCGGTATTGTTCGCACAATCGCCATGGGTAGCTCTGACGGTTTACGTCGCGGTTTGGTAGTAGAAAGTACTAACGCTCCAATTCAAGTACCAGTAGGTATTAAGACCTTAGGACGTATCATGAACGTTCTAGGTGACCCAATTGATGAGTGTGGTGAGATTGGTGAAGAAGAGCGTTATTCTATTCACCGTGAAGCGCCAAGCTATGAAGAGCAGTCAAACTCGACTGAACTTCTTGAAACCGGTGTAAAAGTAATTGATTTGATTTGCCCATTTGCTAAAGGTGGTAAAATCGGTCTATTCGGTGGTGCAGGTGTAGGTAAAACCGTCAATATGATGGAGCTTATCAACAATATTGCACTGCAGCACTCTGGTTTATCAGTATTTGCGGGCGTTGGTGAACGTACTCGTGAGGGTAACGATTTCTACTTTGAGATGCAGGAAGCAGGTGTTGTAAACATCGAGAATCCTGAAGAATCAAAAGTAGCAATGGTTTATGGACAGATGAATGAGCCACCTGGCAACCGTCTACGCGTAGCACTTACGGGCCTTACAATGGCTGAGCGCTTCCGTGATGAAGGTCGTGATGTTCTGCTGTTCATTGATAACATTTACCGTTATACCCTTGCGGGAACAGAAGTATCGGCTCTATTGGGTCGTATGCCATCTGCGGTAGGTTACCAGCCAACTCTTGCAGAAGAGATGGGTGTACTTCAGGAGCGTATCACGTCAACGAAATCAGGTTCTATCACGTCTGTACAGGCGGTATACGTACCTGCGGATGACTTGACTGACCCGTCTCCAGCAACCACGTTCGCGCACTTGGATGCAACAGTTGCACTTAACCGTAATATCGCGGCAATGGGTCTATACCCTGCGATTGACCCATTGGACTCGACGTCACGTCAGTTAGATCCATTGGTTGTTGGTCAAGAGCATTATGATATTGCGCGTAATGTACAGTCTACTCTTCAGCGTTATAAAGAGTTAAAAGACATCATTGCTATCCTAGGTATGGACGAGCTATCTGAAGAAGATAAGCAACTTGTATCTCGTGCGCGTAAGATTGAGCGTTTCTTAACTCAACCTTACCATGTAGCTGAAGTATTCACTGGTGACCCTGGAATCTACGTACCTCTTAAAGAGACGTTACGTGGCTTTAAAGGTTTGTTATCTGGTGACTACGATGATATTCCTGAGCAAGCATTCATGTACTGCGGTACTATTGATGATGCGCTTGAGAATGCTAAGAAGCTGTAAAGCAGACTAGGAGGCAATATGGCAGCAATGACCTTTCACTTAGATGTAGTAAGCGCAGAGAAGAAGATTTTTTCTGGCCTTGTTGAAACATTTCAAGTGTCCGGTAGCGAAGGTGAGCTAGGTATTTATCATGGCCATGCTCCCCTGCTGACCGCTATTAAACCTGGTATGGTGCGTATTGTGAAGCAGCACGGTCATGAAGAGATTTTATATGTCTCTGGTGGCTTCGTTGAAATTCAAGCTAATACATCTACTGTGTTAGCTGATACAGCGATTCGTGGTGAAGATCTTGATGCGGCAAAGGCTGAAGAAGCTAAACGCAAAGCTGAGGAACATATCCAGAATCAGCACAATGACGTTGACTTTGCACAAGCGGCAAGTGATTTAATTAAAGCTATTGCTCAACTTCGAGTTATCGAACTGACCAAAAGACGTTAATTAAAGAGCAGAAAAAAGGGCGGCCACTGGTCGCCTTTTTTATTTTTTTGCATTTTAAAGGATGGCTTCTCATACTTATGCCTGATTTTTAATCAAAATGTTTCATCCTCTCTTAAATAGCTCTCCGTTTGTCGATACAATATCCTCATAAATCGAATTAATAATTAAGGCTTACACCAATGAATTTTAGTGCAGTGATCCTAGCTGCGGGTAAAGGTACCCGTATGTATTCAAATAAACCTAAAGTGTTACACACTCTTGCTGGCAAACCGATGGTGAAGCATGTTATTGATACCTGCGAAAGCATTGGCGCTCAAAATATCCATTTAGTTTATGGTCATGGCGGTGAGCTGATGAAAACTGAGCTCGCTCAAGAGTCGGTGAATTGGATACTACAAGCTGAGCAACTAGGTACGGGTCATGCTGTAGATCAAGCGTCACCACAGTTTTCTGATGACGAAAAAGTGTTGGTGCTTTATGGCGATGTTCCATTAATTAGCCGTACAACGTTACAAAATTTATTAGAGGCTCAACCTATTGGCGGTATTGCACTGCTGACTGTCGTTTTAGATAATCCGGTGGGTTACGGGCGTATTGTTCGTAAAAATGGCCCAGTGGTAGCGATTGTTGAACAAAAAGATGCATCAGAAGAGCAGAAACAGATTAAAGAGATCAATACTGGTGTTATGGTCGCTAACGGTGCCGATTTGAAACGTTGGCTTTCAAATATCAATAACCAAAATGCACAAGGTGAATATTACCTTACTGATGTTATTGCAGCTGCCCACAATGAAGGGCGTGCGGTAGAAGCGGTACACCCAGAAAGTGCAATTGAAGTTGAGGGGGTAAATGATCGTATTCAATTGGCTCGTTTGGAACGCGCATTTCAAGATATGCAAGCACGTAACCTGCTTAAACAAGGGGTGATGTTGCTCGATCCAAGTCGATTTGATCTGCGTGGCACTTTGCAATGCGGCATGGATGTTGAGATTGATGTCAACGTGATTATTGAAGGGAATGTTACTATCGGGAACGATGTGACGATAGGTGCAGGTTCCGTTTTAATTGATTGTGAAATTGATGATAACTCAGTAATAAAACCCTACAGTGTTATCGAAGGAGCCACTGTTGGAGAGAAATGTTCAGTGGGACCTTTTGCTCGCCTTCGTCCAGGCGCTGAGCTGTGTGAAGATTCGCATGTGGGTAACTTTGTAGAGATCAAAAAATCACGATTAGGTAAAGGGTCTAAATGTGGGCACTTGAGCTATCTTGGTGACTCAGAAGTGGGTGAGCGAGTCAATATTGGTGCAGGTGTGATTACCTGTAACTACGATGGTGCCAATAAATTTAAAACTACCATAGGTGATGATGTGTTTGTTGGTTCTGATTGCCAATTAATTGCACCTCTGACTATCGGTAGCGGTGCTACTATTGGTGCAGGAACAACATTAACAAAAGATGTTGAAAGGGCTGCCCTAGCCATTTCAAGAGCGAAAGAACGTACTATTGCAAATTGGGTGAGACCCACTAAGAAGAAGTAGGTTAAATACCATGAATAAAAAAGCGACCTAATGGTCGCTTTTTAGTTCATAGCTAAAAGTTAAGAAAGGAAGAACTTAAACGCAGGGTTATCGGTTTCATCTTTGCACTGGTAACCTAATTCTCGTAAATGAGTAGAGAAGCTGGCTAAATCTGACTCTTCAAGTTCAAAACCACATAAGACTCGGCCATAGTCAGCGCCATGATTACGGTAGTTAAATAGGCTGATATTCCAATGAGTACCCAGTGTATTTAAGAATTTTAATAGCGCGCCAGGGTGCTCAGGAAATTCAAAACTATAAAGACGCTCTTTGATCGCTTTTGACGGCTTTCCTCCGATCATATAACGAATATGCAGTTTAGCCATCTCATCATCAGAGAGATCGATAACGGGGTATTCGCCCTGTCGTAGGTCATTAACTATCTCATCAAGCTCTTCTTGACCACGCATTAAGCGGACACCAACGAAGATATTAGCTAATTGTTCATCACCTTGACGGTAATTAAACTCAGTGACCGCACGACCCTTAATAAGATCACAAAACTCCAAGAAAGCACCTTGGCGCTCAGGGATAGTGACGGCTAACAGGCCTTCACGCTTCTCACCTAATTCACAGCGCTCTGAAACGTAACGTAAACTATGGAAGTTGGTATTTGCACCTGACAGAACACAAGCTAGCGACTTGTCTGTGAGTTGATGTTCAGCTGCGTATTTCTTTAAACCTGCTAAAGATATTGCGCCAGAGGGTTCAGCAATTGCACGAGTATCTTCGAAGATATCTTTCACTGCCGAACAGATTTCATCACTGGAAACCGTTACATGACCATCTAAATACTTTTGGCATAACCTGAACGTTTCGCTGCCAATTTTTTTTACCGCAACACCATCAGCAAACATGCTTATTTGATCGAGTACTACAGGCTCTCCCGCATCAAGTGCCGCTTTTAAACAGGCAGAATCTTCTGGTTCAACAGCAATCACTTTGATCTCAGGCATGAGTTGCTTGATAAGTACAGCAACCCCCGCCGCAAGACCTCCTCCACCAACGGGCACAAATATGCAATCGAGATGACCATTTTGTTGCAGCATCTCCATACCTAATGTTCCTTGTCCTGCGATCACTTTAGGGTGATCAAAAGGGGGAATAAAAGTATAACCATGAATGTGGGCTAAACGTTCTGCTTCCACTTTGGCTTCATCAAAGTTGTTGCCAAAAAGAATGACCTCACCACCAAATGCTTTTACCGCTTCAACTTTAATATCTGGGGTGATCTTTGGCATCACGATAATGGCGCGAATACCTAATGTAGTACCAGAATAAGCAAGGCCTTGAGCGTGATTGCCAGCAGACGCGGCAATCACTCCTGCTGCTTTTTGTGCCGCGTTCAAACTTGTCGCCATGTTGTAAGCACCGCGAAGTTTAAACGAGTGAACCGGTTGACGGTCTTCTCGTTTAAGTTGAATGCGGTTACCGAGCCTTTCCGATAGACGAGTCATATCTTGCAGTGGTGTAATGCTCGCGACATCGTAAACTGGCGCTCTTAATATCTCACGTAGATACTCTGCGCCGCTCATTTCAGCACTGTTAGACTCATTGATATTGCTCATGAATTAGATATCCTCTAATTTTGATTTATCACGGATGGCACCTTTGTCTGCACTGGTGGCTAACAGCGCGTAAGCTTTAAGTGCGTATGAGACTTCACGAACACGATTCTCTGGCTTCCAACCCAACTTATCTTGATTTTTACGACGTATAGTAAGCTCCTGCTCACTCACCTCTAATGAGATAATACGGTTAGGAATATCAATATCGATAATGTCACCTTGATTAACCAATCCAATAGTTCCACCATCAGCCGCTTCTGGAGAGACGTGACCAATAGAGAGTCCCGACGTGCCACCAGAGAAGCGTCCGTCTGTTAGAAGCGCACACGCTTTGCCCAGTCCCATGGATTTCAGATAGGTGGTTGGGTAGAGCATCTCTTGCATGCCAGGGCCGCCCTTAGGTCCTTCGTAGCGAATAATAACCACATCACCCGCTTTGACTTTACCACCTAAGATACCTTCCACAGCGCTGTCTTGGCTTTCAAATACAACCGCTGGTCCGCGAAACTTAAGATTATCCTCATCAACCCCTGCTGTTTTCACAATACAGCCATTAACCGCAATGTTGCCAGATAGAACTGCCAGACCACCCTCTTGGCTGAAGGCGTTTTCTCTGCTGCGAATACAACCATTTTGACGGTCATCATCCAAACGGTCCCAACGACAATCCTGTGAAAATGCTTTTGTGGTACGAATTCCAGCAGGACCTGCACGGAAGAATTTAAGTACGGCTTCATCTTCTGTTTGCATGATGTCGTATTGCGCTAATTGCTCTTTCATACTTAAATCAAGTATGGTTCGAGTATCATTATTCAACAATCCAGCACGATCTAGCTCGCCAAGAATCGCCATTACGCCACCAGCTCGGTGAACATCTTCCATGTGATATTTAGGCGTTGATGGGGCTACTTTACATAAATGCGGAACGCGGCGGGACATCTCATCAATATCGTCCATATCAAAATCAATTTCCCCCTCTTGTGCTGATGCTAAAAGGTGAAGAACGGTATTACTTGATCCCCCCATTGCAATGTCGAGTGCCATGGCATTTTCAAAGGCGGCTCGATTTGCAATATTACGTGGTAATGCAGACTCATCATCTTGCTCGTAATAGCGTTTGGTGAGTGCAACAACACGTTTACCTGCATTAATAAACAGTTGTTCACGATCGGCGTGGGTCGCGAGCATTGAACCATTACCCGGCTGAGATAGGCCTAGAGCTTCAGTCAAACAGTTCATTGAGTTGGCAGTAAACATACCAGAGCATGAACCACAGGTAGGGCATGCTGAACGTTCGACTTGCTCACTTTGCTCATCAGAGATGGTTGGGTCGGCACCTTGAATCATGGCATCAACCAGATCAAGTTTAATTATCTGATCGGAAAGCTTTGTTTTACCTGCTTCCATAGGACCGCCAGAAACAAAGATCACTGGAATGTTAAGACGCATTGCTGCCATCATCATTCCCGGAGTAATTTTGTCACAATTTGAGATACAGACCATCGCATCCGCACAGTGAGCGTTTACCATATACTCAACAGAATCTGCAATCAGCTCCCGTGATGGCAAAGAATAAAGCATGCCACCATGACCCATTGCGATACCATCATCAACAGCAATGGTATTGAACTCTTTAGCGATACCTCCCGCTTTTTCAATTTCTCCAGCAACCAATTGACCCATATCTTTTAGATGGACGTGACCTGGGACAAACTGGGTAAATGAGTTAACGACAGCAATGATAGGTTTACCAAAATCTTCATCTTTTACCCCAGTGGCGCGCCATAATGCACGAGCTCCAGCCATATTCCGGCCATGGGTTGTTGTCGCTGAACGATACTTAGGCATTGTAATAAATCCTTCTATTAATTATTTTGAAGTGTCGGTGCTGTATACATAATCTAACCAGCCCCACTTATCTTCAGTTGTTCCGTTGAACAGGCCAAAGTATGCCGCTTGGATCTCTTTGGTGATTGGACCGCGCTTTCCTGTCCCTACCTCAATTTGGTCCACACTTCTTACTGGGACAATTTCAGCAGCAGTGCCGGTCATGAATACTTCGTCTGCAAGGTAAAGAGCCTCGCGTGCAATGTTCTCTTCACGAACTTCATAACCTCTCTCTTTTGCAAGGATCATAATGGTGTCACGCGTAATACCAGGTAAAATAGCGCAGGTGGCCGGTGGAGTAGATAGAATGCCATTTCGAATCACAAATATATTCTCTCCAGCTCCTTCAGAGAGGTAACCATCGACGCTTAATGCTATACCCTCTGCGTAACCATGACGACGAGCTTCACTACCAACTAATAGTGATGACAGGTAGTTCCCCCCAGCTTTAGCGGCGGTTGGTATGGTGTTTGGTGCCGCACGACTCCAACTTGAAATCATTGCGTCTACACCACTCTCCAGTGCTTCTTCTCCAAGATAAGAACCCCAAGGGAAAGCAGCACAAATTAGCTCCATATTGGTATCAACAGGAGGACAAACTCCCAAACCAACATTACCAACATAACCAAGAGGGCGGATATAGGCAGATTTAAGTTTGTTGATACGGACTGTTTCACGGCATATCTCCATTAACTCATCAACAGAGTATGGGATAGGGAAGCGATAAATTTTTGCTGAGTTTTTTAGGCGTTCCATATGCTCTTTGTGGCGAAAAATGATAGGACCTTTAGGAGTGTCATAACAACGAATGCCTTCAAAAACAGAGGTTCCGTAATGCATAGCATGCGTTAGAACGTGTACGTTTGCGTCAGCCCAAGGGACCATTTCACCATTAAACCAAATATAATCTGCTGTATTTGCCATTTGCCACTTTCCTTATGCGCTTTGTATTGTTGTTACATCAACCGTGCGTATGTCCCATAACTTCTCAACCTGATTGGTAATAAGGCTGATAGGGCGTTCGCTTTCAACGATGATCTCTATTTTAGCAATCTTGTTCGACTGGTTTTGAGTCGCCGTCACTTTTAGTATGGTGAAACCTCTGTGTCGGATAACTCTAAGAACACGTTCTAATAGAACAGGACGATCATTGGCTTCAATATTTAATAGATGTTGTATCATTATGAGCTCTCCAACATTTCATGATTTGCAGCGCCTGGTGGCACAAGAGGCCATACGTTCTCTTCTTCAGATATCATCACATGCAGCATATAGGCCGTTTTACTGGCGAACATCTCTTTAAGAGCTGGTTCAACTTCCTCTTTTTTAGTAATCGTTTTCCCTGGAAAGCCAAACGCTGCAGCTAAGGCGACAAAGTCTGGGTTATCATCAAGAATTGTCTCACTATGACGACCATCAAAAAATAGTGACTGCCATTGACGAACCATGCCAAGACGTTGATTGTTTAGAAGTACTATTTTAACTGGAATTTGACGGCGTTTTAATGTACCTAGCTCTTGTACATTCATCATGAATGAACCATCACCGGTAATCAGTACCGACTGATCATCTGGACGGGCCACACTGGCACCCATGGCAACAGGCAATCCATAACCCATAGTGCCAAGACCTGCTGATGTCATATAATTTTGAGGTTGACGAGGCTGTATATGCTGAGCAGACCACATTTGATGCTGGCCTACATCGGTTGAAATCATAGTACTGTCTGGCATGAGATCAGACAGTTGTTTAAGTAATCTAGGAGCAAAAATAAGGTCACCAGGATGATCATAATTCCATTTAAATTCGGTTCTCAGCTCATCGGAGTGCGCCAGCCATGACGTAATGTCGTTCGGCATATTTAACTGTGGAAGTACCACATTAATATCGCATTGAATCGGAGCATTTGCTGTGCGAAGTTTATTGAATTCAGCGGCGTCAATATCAATGTGAATGACTTTTGCATGTGGAGCAAAGGTATCTAATTTACCGGTTACTCGATCATCGAACCGAGCGCCAATCACAATAAGAAGATCAGCCTTTTGAACCACTAAATTAGCGGCTTTGGTTCCATGCATTCCCAGCATACCTAAATAGTGTGGATTGTGACGTTCAATGGTACCAAGCCCTTTTAACGTACTTACTGAAGGCATTGGGTTGCGTTGTAAAAACTGTCGTACGGTCGGTGTTGCTTTAGCAAGCTGTACGCCGCCGCCCACATACAATACGGGTTTATTACTGGCAGATAACAGCTGTTGAGCTACCTCAATTGAGCCCGCTGCTGCAATGGGTTTTGCTGGTGGCTCAAAAAAAGGAAGAACAGTCACTGGCGCTTCAGCAAGTTGGACATCTTTTGCAATGTCTACCAATACTGGACCTGGTCGGCCTGATTTGGCAACTTCAAAGGCTTCGGCAAGTGTAGGGGCAAGTTCATTAATGTCAGTCACAAGGTAGCTGTGCTTGGTACATGATAGTGACATACCAATAACATCCATCTCTTGGAACGCATCGGTACCGATCAGTGAGCTGGCGACCTGTCCAGTAATCGCCACTAATGGCACTGAATCCATGAAGGCATCAGCAAGGCCTGTAACAAGATTGGTCGCACCGGGTCCAGATGTCGCAAGACAGACACCAACATCTTGAGTTGAGCGAGCTAAGCCAATCGCAGCCATCGCAGCTCCTTGCTCATGACGACAGAGAATGTGCTCAACTCCTCCATCATATAAAGCATCGTAAATTGGCATAATCGCACCACCAGGGTAACCAAATACCGTTTTAATGCCCTCTTGTTGCAAAGCCGACACGACTAATCTTGCTCCATTCATTTTTAATACCCTTTTCAATCCTTGAGTCACTTATTTTGAAGCGGTGTCATTATTGACGGATGCACGGCCTGTGCAACTACACGCTTTCTGGTGACTAATTATAAAAAAACCCCCTTGCTTATCTGCTTGGGGGTTTTCTGTGTGCTTGGTTAACTTCTTTTAGCTCACTCTCCCCCGTATCGCGATAATAATCACGACGACGTTGATAATGAGAATGTTCACCATGCGGGCTGCGGAGCGGTCAGCCAGCTGGAGGAAATTGTCCTTGCGCCAAGCTGATACGGTTGGACCGCTGGAGCCACTTGTCATCGCGCTCCTCGGTGCTACCACCAAGAGCACCCCCGGGAGCGATGCTGCCGAATCTGCTGGCACGATGCGGCATGGCCTTCAGAGCCCCCGAAGGATTGGGGGCAGGGAGCCCGCCCGCGCTGCTGAGGCCGAAGGCGA
>JAESQY010000035.1 GCA_016764915.1 Aliivibrio sp.
AAATCAGCTCAGTTGTTGAGGTTATTAATGGTATTTCAGAGCAGACCAATTTATTGGCTTTGAATGCAGCAATAGAAGCAGCAAGAGCTGGTGAGCAAGGGCGAGGGTTTGCGGTGGTTGCCGATGAAGTGAGGGCTTTAGCAGCCAAAACTCAGAAATCTACAGTTGATATCCAAGCTATTGTCTCTTTGCTTCAAGATCAATCTAAGCAAGCTGGCGAATCGATGACAAAAAATGTGGAGTTAACTACGATCACACAGAGAGCGACTGCAGAATTAACAGAATCGTTTAAACATGTCTCAGATAAAGTCTTAGCTATTTCAGATGTGAATACAATAGTGGCAACGGCCGCAGAAGAGCAGAGTGCGGTAACTTTAGATATTTCAAGGCAATTAGAAGATATCCATAACCTTGTTCAAAGTAATCTTAATGGTATTGAAGATACTAACCATTCGAATCAAGATATAAGTGAATTAACCGAACAACTAAGCGGTGAGCTGGCGTTCTTCAAGGTTGGGAAATAACTAAATAATAACGATATAATTGTAAGATAATGTTGATTTATAACCTTTAATGATTAGTTCAATTGCCCCGTTGTTGTGGGGCAATTAACTACCTATCAATCACCTACGGATCTACTTAAATCAAATGAAGATTTTTTAATAAAGCTGTCTTATCCCTTCAATCTTCTTCGCACACAGTTTATAGCTGTTATGCCAAACCTCATCACGCTCTACCGCCTCGCCATACGTTTTGGGTCTTTCATTGAAAGGGCTGATGCACTCAGTCATGAGCGCTTCAGGTGGCTTCTTGATGACTTCTTTATACTCCACAATCGTTTTAGTTGTAGTGCATCCCGACAGCATCAGGATAAGGGATAGGCTTGCTATAACAGGGTTCATTGCGGATGGTCTCCTTGATTACTATTCTGACTTTCTCTGAGCGTTGGTTGAGCGCAAACACCTCTTTTTGCAGGTTGTCGGCAATCAACTGAGATTCGATTTGTTCGCTTTTCATTAACTCAATGACGCCACTTAAGCTGGCGTTCTTATCAATCGCGAGCTGCTCGGTTTGCTCTGACTGTATTAACAACTTCGATTTGTTGGTCATCTCTTGATAGAGAAAATAGTTCGATATCATACTGACCAATAATAAAGTACCCAAGCCAATAAACAGGGCGTTAAATTTCGGTATCATGAGCGCCACCCATTCAAACAAGCCTCTTTTTCAGCTGCTCGCCTTTTGACTATGCCATAGCAATTACTCTCTTTTTCGTTGCAGTTCTTGCCACTGACAAAGACCCAGCGCATCAACTCATTGCAAGCACTTATGGTGTCTTGATTATTGAACTTCCTTAGCATGGTTGAGGTTCTAAAATTGGTCTCGCCCAGGTTAAAAACAAAGCTGACAAGCACATCAAATTGAGGTTGCGTGACTTCAACGTGCAAGTATTTACTGACCACTCGCTCGGCATGAGAGACATCATAAATAAAATTATCGGCTATCTGCTCATTGGTAACACGCTCATTTTTTGACACGCTCCGTGTATGGCCGATGCCGTTGGTCCAGGTACCGGCACTGCATTGGTAGGTTTGGTTACGGCACCCTTCTAAATTAGCGATGTGCGACAGCCCCGCTTGGCTTGTTTGCAAGCGGGTATCTGCGCCAAAGACAATACCAAGAATGACACCCACAGAGCACACCGCACTGACCAGTACTTTTTTCATTGTGAGTTGCCCTGTAGTTTCAGATTTTTGAGTTTCTCTTCATTGATAAGCCGCTCTACATTTTTGGCTTTTCCCGCTTCAATGTAATACCGACACGCGGCAATACCGGCAATGACGCCAATAATGCCTGAAATGATTTGGATAATGCCGCTGGCTTCAATGCTGCTCATCATGGCAAAAAACCACGCGACTATTGATTTATTGCCACTGTTCATTGTGCGTTGTACTCCCGCTGATTAAATTGGCTCTCAGTGTATCGCGCGGGCGTGAGGGGTTATATCGATGACAATTCTATATTGTGGATATAGAAAACCCAGTCAGAATACTGGGCTTTTGAGGGTTAGTTTATTATCGTTAAACGGATATTAACCCTGATAAGGTTGGTCTTCCGCATTCAGGGAAGTCTATTTGTTTAACGTATTCACTCAATAATTTTCTATCACCCAAAAGTGCGTAGTAATCATTCTCAGTGTATGAAGTAACTCTAAGCTCTGAGTAAATATCTGGGATTTTAGCATCACTGCCAAATTGCTCTATCGCTTGATTAATTGATGATAACTCTGTTTTTTGCCAGTCAATTTCTACTTGTAAATTAATAGTACTTATCATTTTACAGCCTCTTAAAATAAACGTTTAAAAACAGGGTTGGTGGGTGCATTTGATAGTACGCCACAAAATACTCCTGTTAGATTGTAACGCCCGCCATAACCACTCCCCCATAGCTCACCATTTTCAAGTAAAACTAAACTAAATGCTCCCCCGGCATAACCATTTGAAATAATGTCTTTAATCTTTGCTTTAAAAGGGTGAAATACCTCCAGTGCCCCTCCACTAATTGGCCTACTTCCAACATAACCCAGACCACAAGACCCATATACATTCGCTCCTGTGGTAAATAGTCTCTGAACTCCATTATCATCTAACGTAAAAAAAGCATCAGAATAGTAAGAGTGAGTGTGGCCGTGAGTGGCTGTATGAATATTAGCGTCAAAATGAGATAGCCCATCAGGCAAAAGTGGGTTCCACTCTTTAGATACCTCCAATCGAGTACCTCCCTGCCCTTCACTGCTGTGTCCTCTGCCGTACCATTCATTATTGACCTTTTTAAATACCGTTGGTGCACCACCGCCAAAGCATGCTAACTCTTCAACATCTGATTCTTGATAAGGTATTAAATTATGGCCCGTAGGGGCCGAGCCTGCTTCCCCGAATCCATTATGTCCCGTGAAATATGAATAACTACCGACTCTGATTAGCATCCAACAATCGCCATTACTTGTACCAGACGCCCCTCCACCCCCATAGAGTGAACCACCAATCACCTGATTAATTTCTTCACCATCAAGGTAATCAAGCTTTACCCATGAATTGGATGATACTGTCGTGCCATTACCAAACTGACCATGAACATTAGAGCCAATGACATAATGTTTTCCGTTATTTCCCACCCATACTATCCAGTTATGGTGATTACCAATCGAAACTAACTCTTTTAAAGTGCTTCGACTTTCACCACTTGGGGGAGCCCAAGGGATTGGTGTTTTAATTGGAGTGACATTGCCTGTTTGGCCTTGCCCTTGATCATTCGTTCCAAAGTATCTAAAAGTATTATCTTCCATAATCAAAACAATGTGGAAATAATCTACTGCCGTTGAGCTAAATGTTGACACCACAAACTCATCAACTCCAGTCGTTACCAATTTAGGTAAATTTGACCAATATGGCGAAGGCAAACCTGAGATCACTGTCGTACTCGAACCTCCCCACGCATACAACTCCCCAGTGGTTGCTAATGCATAACCTACATGGCCATATATGCCATATTGTTTCCATTGCTTTTGAGGCAAAGGAACGACTTGAAAACCAGAAATATTATTACCACTTGGGCCGCACCCAAAAGAGGCTAAAGAAGTATTATTACTTTGGGTCCCCCACACAATAATTCGCCCATCTTTTAATTGAGCAATGCTCGTATTGTATGGATTGCACTTCATTCCTCTCAGATTATCAACTCGTATTGCACCATCATCGACACTGCCAACATCTCCTTTTTTCCTATAACGCACATCACCCTGAACTTGAGTAATTTTAGAATAGGCAAGATCGTAAGCAATTTTGAGCCCTTTTGAGCTTGCCGAAATATCTTCTCTTGTGGAACTTACAGAGCTAGACAAACGAGACAAAAAAGCATCTTTCCAGCGAATGGGAGACAGCCACTTTACTGCCGAGGTCATTAACTCTGCTTCAATTTTAGTTGCTGCATTTGTTGTTATTTTATCTTGAAGTTTTTTGGGTGTCACAATAGTAAAATCATCGCCTGCATTAATACCCTCAACAGTAGCAATCTTGGCGATACCTGCCACGCTTTCGGTGGCGTATGGGGTACCCATAATTTCAACCGTGATATTGCTGATAGCAGAGCCTGCAAGATTTAACTCGAACGCTTCGGTGATGATGGTGTTCGTGCGCTTGAGTGACATGATTTCACCATCACGACTGTCCACCGCAAACAGAGTTCCATCATCGAGATAATAGCCAATCTCTTTCCCTTCAAATTCACTGTTACCATCAAACACCGCTTCAAAGTGAAGTTGGCCCAATGCCGGCACTGAGCCGCGACTGAGTGCTTTTCGAGCCACTTCATTTTTCAATGCTGTTTGGCCTACCGTAGGCAGATAACCATCAAGGCCAATAGCGATATGCGTGATTTTGTAGCTTACACCTAGCTCTCCCGCTTTAATTGAAGCGGCAATGCCAGCATTGGTGATGAGTAAACTCATGAAATAACCTCATGTTTGTGTAGGTTGCGAACATGCCTGGCATTAGCAACTTGTGTGTGCGGGTTTAGTGATGCGTGATAAACCCATTCAATCTGCGTGTGAGGCAAGCGCACCTTTTCAAACTCAAACCACGCTTTTTCGCATCGAACATTTTTATCCAAGGAGACAAAAATCAAATTAGGCTGAGTACTGTCATCAGTAACTCCGCCACGGCCACCACTTCGAATGAGCAAAGCTTGATAATCACTGAGTTTCCAACCAAATAACTGCTGCGAAAAATCGGTTAATAGCGCCAATTGAATCTCATCATTGATGGTCTTAAATTCAGCGCCCATCCCTATAATTAAGTTCGTGAGTTCTTGGTTATTCGCTTCTTGCCAATATTCCCCTGCAGGCAATAAAGCGCGAATCGCACCAGCAAAGTCTGCTTCACTGTATTGAATGACTAAGTCAGAGGTGTCCATGTTATGACCCCCAATGTGTGCACTTCGCTGTTGGTAATAAACTGCTCTTCAGTTGGGTGCTTTACGATGTAATTGGTGGTGATGGGCGCAATGGCCAGTACGATTTCAGTCGGTGTAATTGACACTTGCTTGGGCGGGTTTACAGAGTCATCACGTTTGCCCATTTTATCTTTAAACAGCGCCTCTAACGCGGTTGTGATATCAAGGCGAACCTGCTCGTCATGAACATTTTGAATTTCAATCTCAATGGACTTTTGAGAGGGTAAATGGATGCTAGGGTGACAACCCGCAAGGCGCTCATTATCAATAAACGCCTGAGCAGTGGTGACCACTTCATCCGAGACAGTAGGGTTATTTTTACGAGTACCAATGTAAACTTGAACCATGCCTCTCTCGGGCGTGTTATCCAGCGCCCAGGCAAAATCAACATCGGCATGCGCAGATTTAGCCCAACTTTCATAATCTTCACGGCGACCTATCTCTTGACCTTGATTGAACGCGCTGCACACACGCTCTCGCCAGTGTTCAAGATCTTCTATCTCGCTACCACCCTCAAAACCAAGACACAGCACGTTATCAGGACTCACCCCACTGATACCTTTTGAAAGCGTTAATACTGTCCCATTGGGCAGGTTACCTGTAACACCAGGCACAAGAGCAATCACGTCAACCCATTGATCACTGTATTGCGTGTTGATGGTCTGATATTGACCGCCAGTAATGTCGTTAAGCAAAGTGCCCTTAATGATTTCAACGGGCCCACCAAGCGGCTCAAACTGCACCTGACCTTTAGAAAAAGCAGGGAGCAAGCGATCCACATGATGACGCTCAGCGTGAAGATACAACCAAGGCTCTGAGGCGGTTTCAGGGTGCAGCTCACGAAACAGTTGGTCTTGATAACCATATTGACCGTATCCAACCCCTGCAATGGCGCAGGCAATCGCATCAATGGCGGGGTTATGCTGACCTGTTTTAGCAATCAACGTCGATGTTGCCCGGGCTATTAAGGTTTTTAGGCTGCGCTGTGTGCTCATAGAGGCACCTCAAATTTAGAATCATCAATCAGTGTT
>JAESQY010000036.1 GCA_016764915.1 Aliivibrio sp.
TGCTGCTACGAGCGGGATCAATAACTGCTCCTGTCACCATTGTTGAAGAGCGCACCATTGGCCCAACACTTGGCGCTGAAAATATTCAAAATGGTTTCGCCGCATTAGGATTAGGTCTGGGTATGACCTTGCTCTTTATGGCTTTTTGGTATCGCCGCTTAGGCTGGGTAGCCAATATCGCCTTGGTCGCGAATATGGTGATTTTATTTGGTCTACTGGCCTTAATTCCGGGTGGTGTACTCACTCTTCCTGGTATTGCAGGGTTAGTCCTTACTGTGGGCATGGCAGTGGACACCAATGTGTTAATTTTCGAGCGCATTAAAGACAAGCTCAAAGAGGGACGCAGCTTTGCTCAAGCCATCGACCGAGGTTTTAGTAGCGCTTTTTCAACCATACTCGATGCTAACGTCACCACCATGATCACCGCCATCGTGCTCTACTCCATCGGAAATGGTCCTATTCAAGGTTTCGCCTTAACGCTTGGGCTCGGTCTATTAACCAGTATGTTCACTGGGGTTTTTGCCTCACGCGCTTTAATCAATCTATTCTGGGGACGTGATTCGCGTCTTAACGTAAAGGTATAATCAGATGATATTTTCAATGAAAAACGCAACCAAATGGCGTCACGTCAGCAGTGCTGTCTCTGTATTTTTGATGTTGTTCTCCCTGTTCATGCTATTCAATAAAGGGTTGAATCTTGGGTTAGATTTTACCGGAGGCGTGGTCAGTGAAGTGCAACTGAATAACCGCATCACCAGCAGCGAAATTGAACCGCTATTAAAAGCAGGGTTGCACGCTGATGTTACCGTCATTTCAACCGGTGATTCGGGCCGCTGGGTGCTTCGATACGCAGAACCACAAGATGGCAGTGAGCTGATTCCCATTGGCCAACTGCTTGCGCCACTGGACAGCAACATTGAGGTGCTCAATACCAGCATTGTCGGTCCGCAAGTTGGGCAAGAGTTGAGTGAACAAGGGGCAATTGCATTAATGGTCTCGATGTTCAGCATTATGTTGTATCTGAGCTTTCGCTTCGAGTGGCGACTGGCACTAGGATCGCTGTTTGCATTAACCCATGATGTGATATTTATCTTAGGCTTTTTTGCTCTTACCCAGATGGAATTTAACCTCACCGTACTGGCTGCCGTACTGGCAATCATGGGTTACTCACTCAATGATTCGATCATTATCTCGGATCGAATTAGAGAGAATTTAATCACTAAACCGTTCCTCTCAATACAAGAAGCAAATAATAACGCGATCAGATCGACCTTCACGAGAACAATGATTACATCAGGAACCACACTCATGACGGTAGGCGCGCTGTGGCTACTCGGTGGTGGTCCTCTGGCAGGGTTCTCCACCGCGATGTTTATTGGAATCGTAACCGGGACATTCTCATCCGTATCGGTGGGTACCACACTGCCAGAGCTGTTTGGTTTGCGCTCAGAACACTACGTAGTGAAACCACTGTCCACGGAACCTTAACCGACACAACAAGGGCGGAGTAAAAACTCTGTCCTACTAACTTACCGCTATTGCGTTATACTGACGGCCTCATAATCTGCTGAATACACCCTGTAATGAAAATAGATAACAGCCCTACCACCGCGCACATTTTTAATAACAGATCCTTCTATTTAAAACGTGATGACCAGCTGCACCCACAGTTCTCAGGCAATAAAGCGCGGAAATTCATGGCGCTGTTAGACAACGATTATCCAGGCATAACCACCTTAGTCGGCTACGGTTCACCGCAAGCCAACTCACTCTACTCAATGGCAGCGTTGGCCAAATTAAAAGGGTGGAAACTGGCGTTTTACGTCGACCATATCCCCGCTTGGCTTATCAACAATCCGATTGGAAACTATCAAGCCGCGTTATCGTTGGGCGCAACTATTGTTGATTTAAGCCAGTGTGCAGACCGCAATAATCGCCACCCTGTCGATTATATAGAACAGACACTCGCGAATAACAGTGACGTTCTATTTGTGCCAGAAGGCGGTCGCAGTCCCATTGCAGAATATGGGGTGGCGCAGTTGGCCAACGAGATAATCTCCTGGGTTGCTCAACAACAGATACCAAACGTTACGGTTGCCCTGCCATCAGGCACAGGAACCACTGCGCTCTATCTGCATAAACACTTAAAATCAGCGAACATTAACGTCGTGACCTGTGCGTGTGTTGGCGGTGAAGAGTATCTACTCAGTCAGTTTAGTGAACTAGGAGAAACAGATGTTCCTACTGTGCTCACTGCCGAAAAAAAGCATCATTTTGGCAAGTTATATCAGAGAGATTTTGACACTTGGTTAGCACTAAAAGCACAAACGAATATTGAATTTGACCTGCTTTATGACCCTTTGATGTGGCAGTGTTTATCAACATGGTTACCACAAAACATCAACACTACCCTGCTGTACATTCATCAAGGTGGTTTGCTTGGCAATCAATCTATGCTGCCAAGGTATCAAAGAAAATACGCGTCGCTTTAGTCCGTTTTGCAGCTAACGATGATAATGCTCTTTCAATTGTTCTAACGACATCGGTTTATCAAAATAGTAACCTTGTAGTACATCGCAGTTGTATCCTAATAGCTGCTGATATTGTGCTTCAGTTTCTACGCCTTCGGCCACCACTTTCATCTGACAAGAGTCCGCAATAGCAATGATCGCTTTAACCAAGGAGTCACTTTGCGGGCTTTCTAACAGTTTATTAATAAACGAACGGTCAATTTTTATCTCATTGATAGGCAAGTTATTCAAATAACTGAGCGATGAATATCCTGTTCCAAAATCATCTAATGACACACTAAAACCGATGTCCCGCAGACTTTGCAGCACCGGAGATACTTTTATCTCGTCATTAATCAATACATTTTCAGTAATCTCAACGGTGACTCGTGTCGCATCAATACCGCTACTTGAAATACATTGAGTGAACATCCCAACAAAATTACTCTTCATTAACTGTTTTGGTGAAATATTAATAGAGAGCTTAATATTGGAGACGTCATTCGGCATCCATTCCACAATATCTTGGCACGCTTTCTCGATGATAAATTGGCCAATTGCATCAATTAGACCATTTGACTCTGCGACAGAGATAAATTCAACAGGAGAGACAATACCCAGACGTTGATTCTGCCATCTTGCGAGTGCTTCAACACCATAAATAGTCCCTGTTTTTGCATCAATTTGAGGCTGATAACTAACCGTGATTTCATCCCTCTCCAACGCGAACCTGAGCTCTTGCTCTAATAAAAGCTCATATTGAACCTTAGCATCTATCTGCTTATCAAAAAACAGTACATCCCCTTTGTGTCTTGCTTTTGATTTATAAAGAACGATATCAGCTTTACTGATCAGCTCATCTGGTGAGTTGCTATCATTGGGATACATCGCAACCCCAATGCTGCAACTGGAAAAAATGACTTTGCCGTCAATGTTAAAGCTTCCTTTAAACACCTTTCTTATCTGTTGCACTTTATCATGTGCTTGTTGTACATCAGATAACATTGGAAAGCAGAAGATGAACTCATCACCACCAAATTGAGAAATTGTATCTTGAGGGCTAGCAATTTTCTCGAAAGATCGACTGATGCTCAGCAGCAGATCATCTCCCACAGTATGCCCGTAGAGATCATTTACTTTTTTAAAGTCATCAAGGTCAATAAACATCACAGCGAGATATTCGCCACTCGCTTTTGATTGTTTAATGCCTTGAGCAATTCGATCGATTAACATGACTCGATTGGGCAGCAGAGTAAGTGCATCATGCTGCGCCATATATTCCATCTTGTTTTTAGTCAATTCTAACTCTTCAAAATCAGATAAAATTCGGTGTTGGAATTTTTTAAATCGATTAGCGAGGCTTTTACTTAAAATGAAAGAAAACACAGTAAGAATGAACATAAGTATTAACGTTAAAAGTAATATTTTACTCAACTCATTCAGATTTTGTTGCTCTAGCTCTTTTTCATTTTCTTGTAAATACTGTTCAATCACTTCCATATGAACCGCGGTACCAACGGTCCATCCCCATTCAGGAATACCTTTAACATAGGCTAAATGTTCAAACTGAGCATCGTGTTCGTTACCTTGTTCATGGTCGTGAACATCAATTTGGTTATCATGCTGATGGTTGTATTCTAAAAAACCGCCCTCTTTCTGACCAAGCGCTATCATTTGATTCACGTAATCTTCATCTTGCGCACTGGCTGCTTGGTGCTTCCCTACTTCTCCATCGGCCAATACCTCTCCTTGATCGTCATAAATAAATATAAAGCCATCTTTACGATATTGGATATTTTCAGTCCAAGGTAACAGACGCGCTTTGATGTCACTTTCAACATCAACAACATAATCCCCGGTACCAATAAACCAGTCATAGGGTTCAAAATATTTTCCAAAGCCAATTTTTTCATATTGAGTCTGTTTGTCTTGAGGCTTAACAAACCACCAGTTATAAAAAGCCTCTCCGTTTGCTTTCACCTTTTGAGCCATCTCACGCACGATGTAACTGCCATGACTGTCTTGAAAATTCCAAAGTGACTTCCCTTCAAGGTGCGGCAACAAAGGGTGCATTACGTTTTCGCCATCTGTTTTGTAAATAAAGAAATAACCGCGATCTTGATTAAACCGTATGGTTCTTAATACGTTGGTTATCAGAACAGTATTTTGCTGCTCAGTGTTATCAGGGTTTTGTTGATAAATTTGTGTGGCGATACGGTGAGCTTCATAGACACGACCCGAGATGGTCTCTCTTAAAGTCTCTTTGGTGCGGGATTTCTCATACTCAATTTGCTGAGTGACATGTTCAATCTGATTTTTAATTACATTGCGTTGATTGGTATAAAAGTCATTACGCAAGTTAGCAATGTTTTTTTTTGCTTTCAACTGATTACTGCTGATCACCAATACAATTACTATCATGGCAAAAGTACCAATCAGTAATACAGGGGCGACCTTAATCAGTCGAATCAATTTTTGATCAGTTAGTACTCTCATCAACCATCCATAAGAAATTGCAGCATATCCGTCTTATTAACCAATATGACATTAATGCATATCAATAACAATCACATAACTCACAACATCTGGTCATACCGCCAGCATAAGCAACTAACAGCACAAGAATAGCAACGGTCACTGAACAGCAATTTATTAGTCAATCCAGCCTAATCATTGAATTATTATCAACAGCGAGTCATTTTTTGTTGTTATTCACAACTTTAGTTTAAGACAGTATCTTAAAAATTGACATGTGAGCCGCTTAAACAAGCATTAATTGTCTTTTTACAATTTAGTTATTGGCATATGCTACTAACTAAAGTAGGATATCGGTATAACTCAGAATGAATGGCCAACAATGAGACCCAAAATAAGACGGCACATATGCAAAGAGCATGCACCTAAATTCAGCTTATTTAAGCCCAATGGAGTGCCTGCCAATCAGTTAATTAAAAGAAGCATCGAACTTGATGAATTTGAAGCTATTCGTTTGGTTGATCTCAATGAATTATCTCAACAAGATGCCGCTAAACTTATGCAAGTTTCTCGTCAAACCTTTGCCAATATTTTAAAAAAGGCACGTAAAAAAGTCAGTTCTGCGTTAATCAATGGGGAAGCGCTCATTCTACCTACAGAAAATTCGACTCCCTTACGTTCAGAACAAGAGGAAATATCATGATTTTTGCTATTGCTACCAACCAATCAAAACTGGCGCATCGATTCTCTAAATCAGAAATATTCACGTTATATAATGATCAAAATGAAATTATCGCCTCTGTCCCTAATCTCGCATTAACGACAATAGGTTGCCAAGGTAAACAATTGATTATCAAGAAGCTGCGTGATTTCAATTGCCATACAATTATAGTTCGTAAAATTGGTCAAAAGAGCTTGGCCAGATTGCTCAATGCTGGTTTCAGTATCGAACAAGGCAGCACCCGTGATTCAACCATTGAGCTGCTTAACAATGCACGCAATCATAAAAGGTCGTTGACCAAGGCTGAACAAGGGGTGAAAAGCCAAGGTGACTGCTGCAACAATAAAACGGCGTGTAGCACGCTTTAATAATCAAAAGAGGGGTCACCATGTAACCAGCGTAACTTGCTAAAAAAGGGGCAGACGTTTATCCTCCCTGCATAAAGCGCCAATCCCTAAAAATTTTCAGTTAAGTGAATTCAATGATACGTCTCAACGAAGTTAAATTACCGTTAGATCATAGCGAAACCGCTCTACACGATTTTGTTATCGAGAAGCTCGGTGTCACCGACGAGCAAGTTATCGATATCCATGTGTTTAAACGTGGTTATGATGCCCGTAAACGTGACGTAGTTACGTTAATTTATACACTGGACATCACCTTAACGGATGTTGATGAAGCTGACATGCTTTCTCGGTTAGTTGACGATCACCAAGTTCGTCAATCACCGGATACCTCGTACAATTATGTGGCAACGGCTCCTGAGAACTTAACGGAGCGTCCCATTATTATTGGCATGGGCCCTTGTGGTCTTTTCACTGGTTTAATTTTGGCTCAAATGGGCTTCAAACCTATTATTCTAGAACGCGGAAAGTCGGTGCATGAACGTGCTAAAGATACCTTCCGTTTCTGGCGCACCAGTGAACTGAATACTGAATCCAATGTACAGTTTGGTGAAGGCGGCGCAGGCACATTCTCTGATGGTAAACTGTATAGCCAAGTGAAAGATCCCAACTTCCTTGGCCTTAAAGTAAAACAAGAATTTGTAGCCGCTGGTGCACCTGCTGAAATTATCTACGTGAGTAAACCTCATATTGGTACCTACAAGCTAGTCACCATGGTTGAGAAAATGCGCACCAAGATCATTGAGCTGGGCGGCGACATCCGTTTTGAAACTCGTGTTGATGAGATCAATATCGAAGACAACCAAGTCACAGGTGTCACGCTTAATGGCGGCGAAGTGATTAACTCAAAACATGTAACGCTGGCGATTGGCCACAGTGCTCGTGATACTGTACATATGCTGCACGATAAAGGTGTTCATATGGAAGCACAGTCGTTCTCAATTGGTTGCCGCATCGAGCACAAACAAAAAACCATTGATAAAGCCCGCTTTGGCAAAAATGCAGGTCACCCTCTGTTAGGTGCCGCCGATTACAAACTGGTTCATCACTGTAAAAATGGCCGTTCAGTTTATAGCTTCTGCATGTGCCCTGGCGGCGTAGTTGTGGCAGCGACTTCTGAAACTGAAGCGGTGGTCACCAATGGCATGAGCCAATATTCACGCAGTGAGCGTAATGCAAACAGCGCTATTGTTGTGGGGATTGAACCTAAAGATTTTGCCAACGACCCACTGCAAGGCATCGCACTGCAACGAAAATTAGAGCGTAATGCTTATATTCTCGGTGGCAGCACCTACGATGCACCCGCTCAACGTGTAGGTGACTTTTTGGCTGACGGCGATGCAAAACCTTTTGGTGATATTGAGCCCTCATACAAGCCAAATATCAAGATGACCGACTTGAGCACCAGCTTGCCCGATTACGCTATTGATGCTATACGCGAAGCAATCCCGGCCTTTGGTAAAAAGATCCGTGGTTTTGCTAACCCTGATGCCATACTCACGGGCGTAGAGACACGTACATCATCTCCGGTTCAAATCAAACGCGGTAAAGATTACCAAAGCGTTAACATCAAAGGGCTTTACCCCGCTGGTGAAGGTGCTGGTTACGCCGGCGGTATTTTATCTGCTGGAATCGACGGCATTAAAATTGCTGAAGCCGTCGCGCTGGATATGTTAGAAAAATAAACAGATCAATGCCTTTTGCTTATATTGTTTCGCAAAAGGCATTTTTTATCTTAATGAACTGTAAATGGATGATATTCATGAGAAACATTATCGTAACTGTGCTGTTATCTGCACTGATATCTCTACCTGTTTTAGCAAAAGATAAACAGCAATTTAAAGTAGAAGGTTTCTATTTAGGTGCCGGGCTTGGTAATACCAATATCTATAGCTCAGGTGAAGCAAAATGGAATGTTGATGACAGCTCTGGGAAAATATACGGCGGTTATCAATTCAACCCAATTGTAGCGATTGAAGCTGACTTTACTCGATTTGGTTCCATTATTATCGACAGTGTTGATGCAGAGCATGCCTTATGGACCACATCTGTTGCAGCGAACCTAGGTTACACTTTTCCAAATCGTCTTCGTCTATTTTCTAAACTGGGTCTAAGTGTTGTCTCATCCAATCCAATCTCTAATGACAATATTGATATTGATAAACTGGGTGTAAAAATCGGATTTGGCATGGAGTATGCGCTGGATTATTTGCCAAGAATGAATCTAAGATTGGCGTATGAAAATGACATTTTTGCCATGGAAGAAAAAGTTGGCAACACCACCAACGATGAACTCATTGATGTGTCGAGCTTTTATATCGGCGCTTCTTATAAGTTTTAATTAAAAAAGCCAGCAGTGTGAGATCCCCTGCTGGCTTTACAAGTCGATGATACATTATTGATTACGCGGATTATGCAGGCTCTGGTTGTCCGTCTTTAAAGCACAATTTAAACAGTTTTTGACCATTTTCATCCCACTCTATCTCTGCGCCAGTTTTAGCCCCATTTTTATAATGAGCTTCGTATTTTTGCACTCCATTTGAGTACCATTCAATGTTGAGACCATCTTCGACATTATTACGAAAGTAGACTTCTGCCGCTTTTTTACCATCCGGGTACCACTTGGTCATCACACCATTTTTGATACCGTCTTTATAACTTATTTCTAATGCTTTCTTACCGCTGTGATAGCTCTTTACATATGTCCCTGTAAACGGCTCAAGCTGATTAACTTCAAATGCAACACCATTACGGGATTGCAAAAAATTAACGCTAGAGGCCTGTGTTGCTCCTGCAAAAAAGAGAACTAATAGAGCGACTGGAAAAATTAATTTCATACATCACCTACATTTTTAAAAGTGTTTTGCAGTTTTTAAACCATCATTTAACCACTTGGGAAAAATGGATTGTCATTTAAACGTAAATCTTGCTGTTTATGTGCTATATAATACACAAATAGTGATCTACATCACACAAATATATCCCTTAGTTCCGTTAAAGATTTCGATTGATATCGTTCACTCTTGATAGTTCAATGAATACTACACAGTTCGCAAGGAGTTAGGAGTGACGCCAAACCGTTTTCGAAACACTTTACACAGATAGCTGACATCTTGGATGCCCACTTCATCGGCCAGAAATTGCAAACTATGATTTGAGTTCACCACACGCCAATGAACATGTTGCAAGCGCATTTCGGCCCAATACTCACGGGCGGTCTGACCAAAGTCCTTTTTGAATAACCGATCCAGTTGCCGACGGCTAATGGCCAACTGATCCGCCAGTTGATCCACTGTTTTTGTCTCTGCAAGCTCTTGTCGCATCAAGCCAATCGCTCGGCCTACAATGCGTTTTGTGCTGTTATTAGCTTGACCATCTGCACCTAAGGATTTCAGTGAGTGTCGCTGCTGCCTCGCTTCATCCACCAGCATATCAGCCAAACCTTTTAGCGCCTTGGTACGACCACAATGACGAGTTAACAACTCAACAGCCAGATCAATCGCCGCGCTGCCGCCTGCACAACTGATCCTCTTACCATCAATGCAATAGAGTTGATCGGTACGAACCTTAATATATGGAAAGGCGGTTCTAAACTCTTGAACATGCCGCCAATGCACCGCCACACTGCGATTATTTAGCAGGCCGGTTGCAGCAAACAAAAAGCAGGCATTATCAATACTGACCAGCGTCACCCCTTTCGTGTCCGCCATATACAAAAGTTCGCGATACTGTTTAGTTAACTGCAGGCTGCTGCGTGCGCTACGACCACCAAAAACCACTAAATAGTCGTAGTCCGCTAACTCCAGCGCATTCACCGTCGATTGTATTTCAACCGCAATTCCACTGCTAGAGACCACATAACCGGGCTCTAACCCAGCAACCTGCCAAGTACAATATTGCTGTTGGCTGTAGTCTTCTTCATCGGCAGAAAAACGCAATTTATCAAGGAAGCCGCCAAATGGCAGCATGTTAAATTCAGGTAAAGGCAACAATAAAAACCGCACATCTGGAGAACGTTCCCTTTGCTGCAGCGCACTGGTTCGACTCTTTGTAACACTCACGGCATATCTCCACACGTCTTTGTCTTAATATTACCCTAGATCGTCTAGTTAATACCCTAATCAATCATCGATCCCGCTCTATAATCGTGTCATTCATTAAAATAAACAATAGAAGTAGGATTCAACATGCCAATAGAGACTTGGTTCATCTATGTCATCGCCGTGATTGGTTTATCATTCGCTCCAGGACCCAACGGATTACTGGTGCTGACTCACGGTGCGATTTACGGACACAAGAAAACCCTCTTCACCATAGGAGGCGGAATACTCGGCTTTGTAATATTGATACCCTTGTCTATGTTTGGCATCAGCGCTTTGCTGCTGAGTTCGGCAGGTTTGCTCACTCTATTTAAGTGGCTAGGAGGGGCTTATCTGGTGTGGATGGGCATACAGATTTGGCGTTCGCCAGCAATACAGTTAGACCCAATAGAAAAAGTCGCGTTCATCAGCCATTTTGCTCTGTTTAGACAAGGGCTACTCGCCGCCGTTGCCAACCCAAAGGTGCTGCTGTTTTTTACCGCCTTTCTCCCTCAATTTATCAACCCAGCGCGGCCGTTATTTGAGCAGTTTGTCGTCATGGCCGCGACCTTCGCCATGGTTGAGTTTCTGGTGGAGTATTTAATCACGCGCATTGCCAGCCGAATTCGTCCATGGTTAGAACGAAGCGGAAAACGATTTAATAAAGGCTGCGGAGGTGTATTTACGCTGATTGGACTGGCACTGCCATTGTCGCAGTAAGTGAGATGTTTATATTGGATGAGGTAGCTCTTCCTCTTCACTCTAAACTATGATATTTAATGATACTGATGTTGAATAAATGTGATTTTTTATCATCCAACTCATGTCGTATAGTCAATTCAACTCAAACAACAACCCGTAATATATGAATGTAAGAGAGATGATATGAGCCTTAAAATAGAAGACGTGTCTGCACAACATGACCACGATTTGTGCCTAGTGATACAACAAGTGGGTAAAGAGTATGGCGCGGTTGGTGAAGGGTTTGGCCCCTCCGATGCCGAAGTCGAAAACATGAGTCACTACTACACCCAAGCAAATCATAGCCTCTATCTGGTTGCAATTTTAGATGGCAAAGTCGTTGGCGGTTGTGGCGTGGCACCTTTTGGTGACGATAACACCACTTGCGAGCTAAAGAAGCTCTTTTTGCTTGAACAGAGTCGCGGCCTTGGGCTTGGCAAGAGACTCACTCTAGCTTGTTTGGAATTTGCCAAGCAGCAAGGATTCACCCGATGTTACCTGGATACTCTATCTAATATGGATTCTGCGGTGCGGTTATATGAAAAACTTGGATTTGAGCATCTGCCAGAGCCTCTTGAGGGCACCATTCACAACAGCTGCGATGTTTGGATGTTGAAGCCACTTTAATAGAATTAAGAATGAGAAATATTCCGAATAACAAAGGTAAATATGCTTCGAGAAGAGTCAACTAAACTCAGTATCGTCGGAAAACAAAAGCGGTGCATGATGAATACATCAATGCTGGAGGCTGTATTGAGCGCCGGTTTTAACAGCGTGGTCAAAAACTAGGCACTCATGCGGTCATCCTGGCAAGTCAACCCCTTTAAATCTGCGATAATAACCTGATCACAAGATTCAAGAAAGGTCCCCCTGATTTAGTCCACAATCGCGTATAATTACAATCAGTTGCATATTAAATCACATAGATATAACCCTAAATTATTAGGGTTATATCTATGTGATTTAATATGGATTTACGCGTCTCAATGAAACTGAAGGAACAGCACAAATGAAACAACTTGGATTTAAAAATCTCTTACTTCTCTCAATCACTATATTGGTTGGATTATCGGTATCTATAACAAGCTACATAGCATATTTAAATGAAAAGGAAGTATTAACAAACCTCATCATTAAAAAAAATAGTGATTACGTTCGTCAACAAGCAATGTTTATTGAAAACGGGATGAATGGTAAAGCTTTAGGTTTAGCGAAAGTTGCTAAACTATATGATAATTTAACGGCTGAAGGTACTACTGAGCAATTTGTAAAACTAGCAAATACAATTGCTTTTTCTATGGACCTCAATAGCTCAGTCGTTGCTTTTGAAAATGGTGACGGTTATTGGAATCAAACTGCAGACGTTTGGCCTGATCATAAGTTCAGTGGTGATATAAGATCTGAGGGCTATTATCAATTAGCGCGTAAAAACCAATCTAGTACGATAACTGAACCTTATAGTGAAGGGGATTATGGAGCAACCGAATACTGGATTAGTATCGTACACCAAATCAAAAATGGAATGATTTCTGTTGATATGAA
>JAESQY010000037.1 GCA_016764915.1 Aliivibrio sp.
AAGTATGACTGCCAGTTGGGTTGGTGACTTGAGAGGTAAAGCTAGCACTTAAATCAGAGAATCTTCATTTATCTGTTTTTCTGCATTCTGTTTTTGCAGCTCAAGTTCAAATAACTTCGCTTTCAACTGCTTCATTGCTTGCGCTTTGTTCTTATGCTGAGAGCGATCGTTTTGACATTGAACTACCGTATTAGTCGGCACGTGAGTAATACGTACAGCGGACTCAGTCGTATTGACGTGTTGACCACCAGCACCAGAAGCGCGGTAAACGTCAATACGTAAATCAGCTGAATTAATATCGACTTCAATGTTGTCATCAATCTCTGGGTAGATAAACGCAGAGGCAAAAGAGGTATGACGACGACCACTCGAATCAAATGGCGATTTCCTAACTAAGCGATGCACGCCGGTTTCAGTGCGTAACCAACCATAAGCGTATTCGCCAGAAATTCTTACTGTTGCCGCTTTTAAACCAGCAACATCACCATCGGACATATCAATGACTTCGGTTTTAAACCCCTTGCTGTCGGCCCAACGTAGATACATCCGCAACAGCATAGAGGTCCAATCTTGTGCTTCCGTGCCGCCAGAACCAGATTGAAGGTCAATATAGCAATCGGAAGGATCATGGTCTCCAGCAAACATTCTGCGAAACTCAAGCTTTTCGAGTTTGAGTTCAAGTTCAACTAACTCAGGCTCTACTTCATCAAAAGTCTCTTGATCTTCCTCTTCGATAGCAAGTTCAAGTAACCCTTCAACATCTTCAACACCTTGATCGAGTTGATCAATGGTTTCGACAATCGCTTCTAGTGAGGAACGTTCTTTACCTAGAGCTTGTGCTCGCTCAGGTTCATTCCACACATCAGGCTGTTCTAACTCAGCATTGACCTCTTCTAAATGCTCTTTCTTAGCATCGTAGTCAAAGGTACCCCCTCAGGATATTTGTCCGCTCTGACACATCCTGAAGACGGTTTTTAATTGGATTTATTTCGAACATGGTCACTTATTATCGCCGCATAGAATTTAACCGATGAATTCTATCGAAAAGTGTCAAAAAGATACAGAAAAAGCGACAAAAATAGCCGCTTTTTTTCTATTTTCAGTGAGAATTTTACATTCGATTTACATTGCTTCGATATTTTCTACCATCAACTGCAAAGAGTGATTACCTCGATACTCGTTGACGTCAAGCCGATAGACTAAATTAACACGTTGCACCGATGCATCTGGCCAGCGCTTAAGATCGACATTAAACGCAATCGCATCCACCATTTTACTGGCAGTGAAACCTTTCTGGATAGGCTCAAGCATTAATTTTAAATGTTTCTCTCCAACTAACTTTTGATTCAGTACTTTAAATTCGCCATCAAATTGGGGTTCAGGGAATCCTTGCCCCCAAGGACCAGAAGATCGAATTAGCTCTGCTGTATCTAATGAGAACTCCTCAGCAGTCAACACGCCATCACTGAGTAATACCCCTTTCAGTGCATCTTCATCCAAAATGGCACGTACCACTTGATCAAATTGCGCTGAAAATCGTTGGTAATCACTCTCTTTTATGGTTAATCCTGCTGCCATTGCGTGACCACCAAATTTAATAATTAATCCTGGGTTTCGAGTATCAATTAAGTCTAAGGCATCTCTCATGTGCAAGCCCACGACAGAACGACAAGATCCTTTTATTAAACCATCACCACCATCAGCAAAAGCAATAACTGGGCGATGATATTTGTCCTTAATTCTTGAGGCCAAAATACCAATAACCCCTTGATGCCAGTCTCGTTGAAAGAGAGATAATCCAAACGGTAATTCATTGTCATCACTAAATTGTATTCGTTCACAAATGGCCATCGCCTCTTCTTTCATCCCTTGCTCAATCTCCTTACGAGTTTGATTAAGAGCATCGAGCTCAGAGGCCATTCTTCTCGCCGCATGAATGTTATTACACATTAAAAGTTCCACACCAAACGACATATCATCTAAACGACCCGCAGCGTTAATTCTTGGCCCAAGCGCAAAACCAAAATCAGATGCTATCAACCTCGCGGGATTACGATTGGCAATTTCAATCAGTGCAAGAATACCCGCTCTACATTTACCTGCACGTATTCTCTGTAGGCCTTGATGCACTAAAATTCGGTTGTTTTCATCAAGTGCCACCACATCAGCAACGGTGCCCAGTGCCACTAAATCTAAAAATTCAGCCAAGTTTGGTTCCGCTATCTTTTGCTCAACGAACCATTGATTCTCTCTTAAGTGTGCTCGAAGGGCTATCATTAAATAAAACGCGACACCGACGCCAGCTAAAGCTTTAGATGGAAACGAACAGGTTTGTAAATTTGGATTCACTATCGCATCCGCAATCGGCAGTTCATTTCCTGGTAGATGATGGTCAGTCACGACTACATCTAATCCTTTGGCTTTTGCTAACGCGACACCATCAATAGACGAGATCCCGTTATCTACCGTTATGATCAGCTGCGCGCCACGTGCAATTGCTTGCTCTACCACATCAGGGCTCAAACCATAACCATCCTCAAAACGATTGGGGACTAAGTAATCTACATTTTGACTACCTAACAGTCTAAGGGATAACACTGATAGTGCAGCGCTGGTTGCGCCATCAACATCAAAATCACCCACCACGATAATTCGTCGATTTTGAGCAATTGCCGCTGCTAATATTTCAACCGCTTTAGACATACCATTAAGCTGTTGATAATTTAATAAACCTTTTGCCCCGCGCTCTAGTTGTGCTGTCGATGTGATACCGCGACTGCTATAAATTCGTTTTAATAGTGGTGAGATGCTATCAGGAAGGTGACTAGAATCTTGTTGAGGGCGGCGTTTAACTTCAATCATCAGGGGAATTCCAACTCTGGGGCTATAGGTGCAGTAAAAGCCTATCACTATGTATAAGCTTAATTTATTGGTTTAATACGCTTCTAAAGTTTTTAGAAGCTCACTTGGCGGTTTATAACCCGGTATCAGGTCGCCTGAAGATAAGAAAATGGCAGGAGTACCAGAAACACCGAGCTTTTGGCCAAGTAAATATTGCTCTTTAACCATCTTTTTACATTGAGATATTGGAGCTTTTCCCTTTGTAATAGCACGCTGTGCTTTAGCATCAGACATCGCTTGATTTCGGTCATCTGCACACCATATTTCAGCCATTTTATTCGCAACTGAACCTTCAGGTCCCTGACGCGGGTAAGCTAAATAACGAACGGTAATACCCAGATCATTATATTCTTCCATCTGTTTGTGCAACTTCAAGCAGTAACCACAAGTAATGTCAGTAAAAACAGTGATCACATGTCTTTCATCCTTCGCAGGGTAAACAATCATGTCAGCAGCATGTTCTTCAATCAATGCTGCGTAGCTGCTCGCTTTGGTGTCAACCCAATCATTATTCTCATATTTATAGATCTTACCTTGTAAGAAATAATCACCATCATTTGAGATATAAAAAATACCGTGTGGCGTTTCTAGCTGTTGAAAGCCCGTTACTGGTGCCTCAGAGATATTGCTAACGTCCAAACCTATCGTTGCCATTCGTGCTTTAAGTTTATCAACATCAATGCCTTCGACACTGGTGCTACTCTCCACTTTTTCAGCTTGGATTATTTTTGCTATGGGTTCATTTTTTTCGGTTGAATTCTGCTCATCAGAACACGCTGTAAAAGACAATATAGTCACTACAGATAATAAAATAGCGGTAATACGGCGAGTTAAACGCATGGATTGATACCTATATATTCAAATAATAAAATGTAATTAATGACATCTAAACGTAGTGTAGAACTGAAAAAATCTTGAAAGTTCAGTATATCAGAAAAAGTCTATTACGCTCGTGGGTGGTGTTGCTGATGAATCTGTTTTAATCGCTCTGTTGCCACATGTGTATAAATTTGAGTAGTCGACAGATCACTATGCCCCAATAACATCTGTACCACTCTTAAATCTGCACCATAATTGAGTAAATGCGTGGCAAAAGCATGTCTTAACACATGTGGAGATAACATCTCACTGTCAATGCCAGCGATTACTGCGTAGTGTTTAACTCGATACCAAAAAGTCTGACGAGTCATCTGTCTCGCCCTTCTACTTGGAAAAACGATATCTGACGACATCTCCCCTAATAGAGTAGACCGTCCCTGTTCCAAAAAAGTCTCAATCCAATCAACGGCACTCTCTCCCATTGGAACTAATCGCTCTTTGTTACCTTTACCAACCACCCTAACCACGCCTTGTCGAAGACTCATGTTTTCCATCGTCAAGCTAACCAGTTCGGTCACACGCAGACCCGTCGCATATAGCAGCTCCAACATCGCTTTATCTCTAAGCTCTAAAGGATCATTGGTATCTGGAGCCTCTAAAAGTGCATCAACTTGCGCTTCTGAAAGATCTTTGGGCAAACGTTTCGGCAATTTAGGGCTCACCAATAGCGCACTCGGGTCGTCGAGGCGCAGATTTTCTCTATACATATATTGAAACAACCTGCGAATGGCTGACAGCATTCGAGCTCTAGAGGTCTGTTTATAATCTTTCTCAGCCAACCATGCTTGATAGCTTTGTAGATCAATCATTGTCACCGTTGATAACAAAATGTCTTTTGTTTCAAACCAGTTGAGCAACTTGGTCAGATCATGGCGATATGAAAGCAAGGTATTTTCAGATAACCCTCTCTCCATCCACGTGGCGTCTAGAAATCGTTCGATAATACGTATTTCATTATTCACAATGCTTACTCACTTAAAACTGATAGAACGGCGGTTTGAATGACATTCCTAACAAAACAGGCAATGAGTATGATATTTCAATCAAACAGTGTTGGGAATAGAAAAAAATAGAGGTAAAATCAGCACAAACTAATAACGGAATGCATTCATGAAAATCGGCCTTTTTTACGGCTCCACCACTTGTTATACCGAGATGGCATCAGAGAAGATTCGGGAATTCATCGGCTCTGACCTTGTTGATATTTTTAATATCAAAGAGACGTCTGTGGAAAAGATGAATGACTATGATCTTCTGCTATTAGGCATTTCAACATGGGATTTCGGTGAAATTCAAGAAGATTGGCAAGCCGTGTGGCAACAACTCAACGGGCTGAACCTTGATGGTAAGATCGTGGCTCTATTTGGACTGGGTGATCAAGAGGGTTATGGCGAATGGTTTTTAGATGCTATGGGTCTATTGCACGATGAGCTCAAACCAACGGGTGTTCAATTTATTGGTTATTGGCCAAATCAAGGTTACCAATTTGAAGCATCAAAAGCGCTCATTAACAGTAAACAACAATTTGTCGGTTTAGCGCTCGATGAAGACAGTCAATATGAACTCAGCGATGAACGAATTCAAAGTTGGTGCGATCAGGTTCTTATCGAATACAGCGAACTGTAGCGGCAGAGCGATCAATTTCAACAAAAAAGGATACCAAATTGGCATCCTTTTTTACTATGTCACCCTATAATAAGAACGGGTCATCGTCTATGCAGCTTCTATTGCGCTCTCTTCTTTTGAGCCAATAAAACACATACAAATAATAGCGGAAGCTGTTGGAAGAACCCAAGCCATGCCATATTCAAACATTGGTAGCATATTAAACGCGGATACATCAATCCCTGATACTTTCGCAGCATCTAACAAAGCAAAACAGAGAGACACTAACATAACAACACGATATGAGAGCTGAGGGTTTGGCATCCATTTGCGAGTAAACGTTAACGCCACTAACGCAATCGCGATTGGGTACAGAGCAAACAGCATAGGCACAGACAGGGTAATTAATTGGCTTAGTCCTACATTAGCCACTAATGCACATGAGGAACCAACCACAATCACCCACACTTTATAAGGTACACGAGTAATAGAACTGAAATAATCAGAACAAGCCGAAACCAAACCAATCGCAGTGGTTAAACATGCCAGTAGTACAATCAGTGACAGAATTACTTGTCCATAAGAACCGAATAATGCATGTGTATACAGTGATAAAATCACACCGCCATTATCAGCACCAGCAGCAATGCTTAAGCTTGTCGCGCCTAAGTAAAACAGTGATATATAAACCACGGCCAGACCAATAGCGGCAATTGTTCCCGCATAGATTAAATACTGCGTGATTGCTTTTTGATCCGTGACCCCTTTGTTTTTAATCGCTTCAACCAGAAGCATACCAAACATCAACGAAGCAAACGTATCCATGGTGTTGTAACCTTCTAAAAACCCTTTAGTAAAAGCTTGGTCTACATAATCACCTTGAGCTGCTAGAATATCACCTTGAGGGTTAACAAAAACAGCAACCGCTAAAATAAGTAAACCAATCATTAAGGTTGGCGTTAAAAATTTACCTATCACATCGATCAATTTCCCTTGTGACCATGCAAAGAACATCGCAACCATAAAAAATAGAATCGAGAACAGTGTCAAACTGGTTTGCCCAGCATCAACAAGAAATGGTTTTACTGCCATTTCATAAGCAACAAGGCCCGTTCTTGGCGCTGCAAATGCAGGACCTATAATAATAAAAATAAGTACAGCCATTAATGTCGCAGCTTTAACGGGAAGATCTTTAGTTAAGTGATCCCAAGTGCCACCCGCGATAGCAACAGCGATAATCGTTACTAATGGCAGACCAACCGCGGTTACCAAAAAGCCGAGCATTGCAGATAGAACGTTCTCACCAGCTAATTGACCAGATAAAGGTGGGAATATAATGTTTCCTGCGCCTAAGAAAAAAGCAAAAAGCATGAAGCCTACTGCTAATATATCGGATGTTTTTAAACTGTTTTTCACTATTGCCCCTTGAATATGTCGAACTTATACCAACTTTTAAAGCAGTGAAATAAATCACCAACTTCCATAAAGGCAGAATAATGAACAATTAAGCAGCAACAATCAACAAAAGCAGTTAAAACGAATCATTAAACTGGACTTACATTGAATAACCGAAATAAAAAACCAATTAATAACTAAAAACTCGATCTTTAACCCTAATATTTACCAATCACATAGTTATATGTAAATTATAAAACACTAAATATTAATTTAAAACAAA
>JAESQY010000038.1 GCA_016764915.1 Aliivibrio sp.
AAATCAGGAACTGCAAACCGATCGGTAGGGTTCAGCTGAACCCAGAGAAAGAAGCTGCCTAATTACTAGGCAAGTAGTGACAACTACCTTGAAAAACACCGTCTATGAGTCCCACTAATCGCTAGTAAAGTAATATTAAGAAAAAATGTTGATTTAGTCAACCTGTACGCGAAAACCCCAAAATTGGTTCACCTGAGGAACACAATGTTGAACTTGAATTGATAGATGAGTTGATTGAAGATTATGATAAAAACATATTCCTCATTAATAGCCTATATATGGTAATTGAACGTTATGAAAATGAAGCACCTGAATTTGAAGGGTTCAATGTTGATATCGAATCGTTAAATAGTGTAGTGGCTTAATCATTTTGGCCACTATGTTGGATTTCGATTGATAACAGTTTGTAAGGAAAAGCTTGGGTTAAAACTAGATACTGCATTCTTGCATAACACGTCTTGGGGCAAAGACGAGTCAAAATCCCGTACATTCCCATTATTTTTATGATTTGATGAGACGTTACACACATAATCAAAATTAAATCTAATTTTGATTATGTAATGAACTAATTTAATACTATATGTGAGTGAGTATTAAACATGTTTCTACAGCGCCCCAAACCACAAAAAGATGAAACACTCGAAAGCTTCCTTATTCGTGTTGCGAATAAAAATGGCTATGAAGACGTACACCGTTTCCTTATGGCAACTAAACGATATCTACAGGATATTGACCATACATTGTTTCAAACCTTCCCAACCGACATTAAACTCATCAACCCCTACTCTTCTAAGGTCAATTCACGTTCTCGGACTGAAGCATTACATCGATTCAGTCAGATGACTTTCAATGAGCCAACTGAACTTCTCGAATTATCGATTAATCGATCGCAAATCAAATACTCATCATCAGTATCGGCACTAATTCGAGGTGCTGAAGTAATACCTAGGTCATTGCTTCGCTCTGCAGTCCCATGTTGCGACCAGTGCCTTCAAGAAGATGGAGTAGCATCGTATCGTTGGCACTTTGTTGGGTATAACTACTGTCATAAGCATGAAAGCAAGCTAATTGAACAATGTCAGTGCGGTGCTAGTTACGACTATCGTACTAATGGCTTAAATGGAATCTGTCAGGTTTGTAAAGTACCTTTGAAGAGTAATCCAGATGTTAGTTGTGAAAATGCATACCTGATTTCATGTTGGCTAGCAGGTGAATCAATTAACGTATTTCCAGATCTACCTAAAAGCTACCGTTGGGGGTTGATTCATTGGTGGGAACAAGTCTCAGGTATTAATTTCTGTGCTGATTCATTCACCGACTTTTGGAACAACTGGCCCAATTCACTACAACAAATGATTGAAGCTGAAATCAATTTTAACTTAGAACACGCTATTGTTGATTTCAAGCAACTAAGAGTTAAAGATCTAATAGGTAACCTCTTTTTTAAATCGATTCTGTTGCCACAGCGTAACCTTGAATACAATGTTATCTTGTGTGAACTACTCAAGCACATCGACCAACGACTTTGGGATAATCAAGGTTTACTCGCGAACCTAAAAATGAACGCTTTTGAGGTCACAGTATTTCTTAACTGTTCTTTAGATCAGGTTGCTTCCATGGTGGAACAGAGATATTTAAAACCGACCATACGACAAAAACCAAATGTGCCAGTCAAAAATAGCGACCATGTTTTTTATTTAGGAGATGTTTATTGTTTGTGGTTGGCTGAGTTCCAAACCGACGAGTTCAATCGCTCTTTCTATGTGTCTAAGTGGTAACGTATGGAGGCAGTAAATGAGCAATTTAAAGGCGCTTCTAAAATCAGACTCCGATGACTTAAATGGCGATATTAAACGAGCATTCCGTCCGTTAACATCACATATTGAGATTGATGGAAAAGAGCTTGATGCGCTAACTATATTGGTTAACTTAACCGACAAAACAACGGATCAAAAGAACTTACTTGATCGCATTAAGTGTAAACAAAAGCTAAGAGATGAAAAGTGGTGGGCTCGCTGTCTAAATACCGTTGAATATAGACAAAGTCATAACCTAAAGTTTCCGGACATACGCTCTGAAGGTGTTATTCGCGCAACGACTTTAGGACAGCTACCCGATTTTTTACTTTCATCTTCTAAATTAGAACCACACAACTGGGCGTACAGCCATGATTCCAGTGATGTTAACAAAAGCGCCTTATTAACCAATGAATTTAGTTGGAATGGTGTGATTTCATGCCTTGGTGATTTGCTTAAAGATGTAGAACACCCGTTGTGGCAAAAACTCAATAAGCTTGGCTGCTACCAGAAAACACGTAAGGCTATCGCTCAAAAATTGGCTCAGATAACTCAAACAACGATTAAGGTCAGTCTCGCTCCAAATTACTTAACTCAACTATCTTTGCCTGATAGTGACAGCTCTTATATTTCACTCTCGCCAGTTGCTTCTCAACCGATGCAAAGTCACTGCTATCAAGCGCTAGATCGTGAATATCGATATACAGCATTAACCCGTTACAGCCGCAGTACTAACATGGGAGTCTTACCCATGACATGTGGTGGTGCTTTGAAGATGTTGAAAGCTGTCCCTAATTTTTCCCTTACACCTCATTCTCAGATAAACATTGGAAAGTCTTGGCTGACCCCAAATCATATTCAATCGTTAAAGCAGTACCAAAAGTTTACTCAATATTTAATGCCAGAAAACAAGCGAGTGGCTTACCGCAGAACAGTCAAAAACGAGATACAAGAGATGGTTATGGCTTGGTTACTAACACAGGAAAACACCATGGATGTAAACACTCTAGTTCAACATCTAAACGATGATCTATCCCGCATCAAATCAGCTAAGTGTTTCGCATACGAACCGAGCATTACTAAACTCCTACTTGGGCTTATCAAGCGTGAACTCAACGAACCTACAGCCGTTTCAACTAGTATTTGCCGCAGTGCAGAAAAGGATTCATTCTTCGCTATTCCAAATATAAGAGTTTGCGGAGCAAGCGCATTGAGTTCACCTGTTACGGTCGGGCTTCCATCACTCACAGCATTTTGGGGGTTTAGTCATGCGTTTGAGCGTAACTTAAAAGACTCTTCTCCTACGCTCGCAATCGATTCGTTTGCCATCTGTATCCATCAGTTGCATGTTGAAAAACGCGGTTTAACAAAAGAGTACGTACAAAAGGTAAACCACACCATATCGCCCCCTGCAACACACGATGACTGGCAGTGTGATTTGGTATTTAGTTTAGTGATTAAATTTGATCGTAGTTTGAGCGTTGATGAAAGTACGATAGTTCGAGCTCTGCCGAGGCGGTTTGCCAGAGGGTCAGCTAAAATAGCCATTGCAGATTTTAAATACATCCGGTCATTTGCAACGTTAGAAAATACGATTCAATCCTTGCCTCAGAAAGAAGGAAAATGGCTATCGCTGCATACTAAACCTATTGAAAACATGAGTAATATTTTATCGGAAGTTAAAAATAACCGAAAATTAACCCCAACCTGTGTTGGGTATCATTTTCTTGAAGAACCGACCGACAAACCTAACTCTCTTCGAGGTTATAAACATGCTTTTTCCGAGTGCGTCATTGGTCTGATTGAGCCAATCACCTTTAATCAAAACATCGACATAAATACTATTTTGTGGCATCACCGGTGCTATCAAAATTACCTTTCAGTGCAGCCAAGGAGTACTCATCATGGAACTACCGACTAACCTATCCTATGAACGCTCTATTGATCCTTCTGATGTGTGCTTTCTAGTTGTGTGGCCAGATGGGCGAAAGACCCCCTTAACCTACACTTCTCGTACTGTACTAGGACAAATGGAAGCCGCAGCATTAGCTTATGAAAAATCGGGTTCCATTATGGAAAGCGCAACAGCTGAGAAACTGGCTCAAGGTAATGTACATACTGTAGATTTTTGTAGCGTTCCTTTCGGCGCTAGCCATATTGAGTGTTTCTTTTCTGTCTCTTTTTCTTCCGAGCTACGCAAACCTTACAAGTGTAATTCGTCTACGGTTAAACGCACACTAATGCAGCTCATCAAAGCGTATGAAGAAAATATTGGTTGGAATGAGTTGGTTTCTCGATATCTAGTCAATATATGTAATGGTTCATGGCTGTGGAAAAATACTAAAAAAGCCTATTGCTGGGATATAGAGTTAACCCCTTGGCCCTGGGGCGGAGCTGCTGTCAAATTTCAAGACATAAGAGCTAACTACCTAGAAAGAACTGACTTTGAGAACCATAAAGATTGGGAAGCTATTGCTCAAATGACCAAAAATGCTTTTTCTCACTCTAATGGTTTAGCCATATTTGAAGTGAAAGCGACCTTGCGGCTACCAACTAATAAACAGATTTTCCCGAGCCAAGCGTTTATAGAAAAAGAAAGTAATAACACCAGCAAATCTAAAACTCAAAATAGAAGCCGAATTTTTCAAAGTACAACGGTTGAGGGTGAACGGAGCCCAATCCTGGGTATTTATAAAACCGGCGCCGCTATTGCGACCATAGATGACTGGTACCCAGATGCAACTGAGACATTACGTGTCGGCCGGTTTGGCGTTTATAAAGAAGATGTCACTTGCTACCGTCACCCTTCTACGGAAAAAGATTTCTTTTCTATCCTTCAGCAAACTGAGTCTTACATTGAAGCGCTCAGTTCTTCCGACAAACTAGATCAAGAGACCATAAACGACCTACATTTTTTGGTCGCAAACATCATCAAGGGTGGAATGTTCCAACATAAGGGAGATTAAGTATGAAGTGGTACTACAAAACGGTCACTTTTCTACCAGCGCGTTGTAACAATGCGTCATTAGCAGCTAAGTGTCTTCGGGTGCTTCATGGGTTTAACTATGAGTATGAAACAAGAAATATTGGGATTTCATTCCCTCTTTGGTGTGATGATACCGTAGGAAACAAAATCTCGTTTGTGAGTACAAATAGAATCGAGCTCGATTTGCTGCTCCAACAACGCTACTTCACCCAAATGAAAGAGCTGCGTTATTTTGATATATCAAATACATCGGTTGTCCCTGATGGCTGCGAGTACGTTTCATTTAAGCGTTGCCAGTCGATAGACAAAACAACACCTGCAGGACAAGCTAGAAAGGCGAAAAGATTAAAAATACGTGCTGAGGAAAGAGGTGAAGAGTTTGACTTACCTTCATTCAAACAACAAGAGGTTGTTACACTCCCTCACTACCACTCACTTGAGGAAGACAGTAAAAGTCGTGCCGATAGTTTTCGACTCAATATAAGAATGTTCGAAGAGGCTAGCTTAGACGGAGATGCTCTATTTAGCAGCTACGGTCTTGCGAATACTGAAAACACATTTCAACCCGTATCGCTTATTTAACCCTTTTTTACAGCAAGAACGTAACGTATTGAAATAGCGTTATTTTTATCTAGCATCTAAAAATAGGGACAAAATGCCTTTTATGAATTAACTATCTGATAAAACTGTACTATTCTTTATTTAGCTACAGTGTACTGCCGAATAGGTAGCTGATAAGAGATCGGTAGACATAGCGATTATTGACTTACGTGTACTGCCGAATAGGTAGCCAACTAAAACCACATCAATACTGTAGCTTCAATCACAAGCAGCCAAATGGCTGTTTGTTTTACTTGCCGATGAGGACTATAGTCCCCATGACTACTGGAATAGTAGTTGATAATAAACGAACCACATTCATATGAGTTCAAGATCAATTTACTGCTGAATAAGTAGATACTTTGGAGACTGCACCGTTTTCTATGGTAAGAGTTCTCTTACATCACACTCAAGTACTTGTGCTAACTGGTAGGCTTTTTCGAGTGTGATGTTCACTTCCCCTCTCTCGATTCTACCGACATAGCTTCGATCAATATCAGCTAACAGAGCCAACTTGTCTTGAGAAATAGATTTATCTCTACGCATCCCACGTAGATTAGCGCCAAACATCTTTGCTAAGTCTTTCATTTCATTTGACTCTCAAAATGAAAGACTATCTACTCTTGATGCAAATATTGCCACGGACTATAATCCGCATTAATTTTCATAAAGAATCAGAGTAATGCAAAAACAACAACGATTAAATAGCGATATCTATAAATTTGTATCCCAGCCTGAAATAGTTCAATTTACTGTTATCGAGGTAAGAGACAACGTACTAGAGCACTCTGATATGTATGGAAACAAAAATACAACACGACTATTTGTCGCTAGTGTAGTGGGTTAGTGAATTTGGTCTGCTATTTGTAGGCGACTCGCGTGATTTGTAATAGAAAAAGTTATCTGAAAGAGAAGGCTCTCTATCTCGTCGTAACACGGAAATGTCCAATTATGAGTTTCAGAGCCGCTATTGATAAATTTCTGCTGTCGCAATAAGTGACCAAAGCAGGCCCTTATTCAAACATATTGGGACCTTTTTTATTTTTTCGACTTGCGCCTCTATAGTAGTCTTCCCATCCAATATCTTTAGGTGGTGGGCGCAACATAGCCTCCGTCACCTTAACATCAACGTTGAAGGGGTTTTTCCACTTGATTGGCTTATCACCACACGTTAGTTCTGATGCAAAAACTAAGTCTTGGTAAGCAATTTTATCTTGCTCATTATTGATTGCTTCAATCGAAGCATGATAAATGAGATTTCTCAGAGAGCGCATATTGCCCTGAGAAAAAGCATATAATTTCTTCTGAAGGCCTTGTTCAGCCAAGCCAACTTCCTTTTCAAAGGGTAACGCCTTATCTAAGTGTTCCAAGAATGTCTTGAACACACCTTCCCCCTTTTGGTAACTAAACGGTCGCAGTTCAAACTGAATTGAGAATCGTCCATGTAATTGTGAGTTTGCTTTCAATACAACCTTCGAATATGGCATGCCGAAAAGAACGATTGGGCACTTAGTTCTATTGAGTATCATTTTGAGCCAATTGCCTGCTTGTGTGAGGACACGATTTGACCTCTCTTCAACTAGATGCTGAAATTCATCGATAATGATCAACTTAACACCAACCACGGGTATTAGATCGGTTAATCTTTTCGTCAATCTAGCCAAATCAGTATCATAAAGCGCTAGTGGGTCTCCCATTTCAAGCAACAGTTCTCTTGCTGCATCGACAGGCTTCGCGTTGTCTGGTAGCTCGATATGCAGGACAGGAACTGCGTCTCCCCGTGCTTCAGAATCTCGTTTGTTTTGACTCAAATATTTTTTGATAACTGTCGTCTTACCAACTCCCGACGCACCAAAGACCATCATACATGTAGGCTCAGATTTAAAGTCTGATAAATCCCTGCATCTATCCATGTAACTCAAAATTTTCGTAACATTCGGCGTTGATACAAATGCTCTTTTGGCTTTTGCGATTCGTGTTTCTCGAGTTTCATCCATCTGGTGATTTCTCAAACATAATCAATATCCCAATCTTTATTATCAACAATTACAATATCTTCTTCACGTTTTTGGGACGGGACAGGCTTGGCATCGCTGATGGACTTTGCCCTCACACTATTCTCTTGATGTCGAGCGCCCCGTCTCCGATCTCTGATTTTTTTAGTCTTAACTATTGATCGGTCAGCAATTTCTTCAATCTTTATATCCGCATCAACTTCCTTGTCTTCATCATAGTCAGCTGAGTTTAGTTCTGCTTGATACTTCATGTTATACTTGTGCTGCCAAAGTGAAACTTTACTTGCATACTCATAATCAATTGCCGGAACAGTGAAATACTCATTTTCGCCTTGATCCAATACCCAAATAGTAGCCATACATTCAGGGTTATATTTGAATTGAACTTTATGGTTTCCCTTCTTACCTCGATACTCAGCCAAACGTTCGCTACTGTATGTCAATTCTTTATAAACTGTTATACCCGCTTTAGATAATTGTTTGTGATCAACAATAGCGAACTTGAAGTCCAATTCATCTTTAGATCCCAAATACTCCTCAGGCTCCCAATCTTTACACCCTCTTTTCCATGCAATATTAGGACAGTTGGTACCTCTCTGATTGGGCCTTGGGTGATAGATATCGATCAACCAAGTCAAATAAATTTCTTTGATTTCTTCTAACGTTAGTGTTGCTTCGCCCACTGAATCGTAACCTTCTCTCTGAAGGTACTGGCTGAAAGCCTTACCAGGTAGGTCATCTAGCAGCGAAGTATTGATAGTGCCGTAATTGCGTTCAACATGCGGTTTATTGTCAGGCGTTTCAACTTTGTTTTGATGTACATTTATCAACAAAGATTCACAAGCTTTATCAAAAGATTTTGACAGAAACTCTTTACCATTATCAGTAACTAACAGATCTGGAATACCGTAGCATAGCCACTCATTTTCGACTGATTTATAGGAAGAAAGTAGGTCATCTTTACGTTGTATTGCATTCTTGAGTGCCAACGAAACCGACACATAACTGGGCGGCTCAAATCCTAAGTAGAAGCCAATTACCGCTTTACTATAACAATCAACTAATTGAGTTAGCCAAGGTCGCCCTAATGGGAAAAAAGATCCTTACGTCTAGTGTACTAGAGAGGGTTGAGATAGATCATACTGTCGTTGATCTATTCGTTGTACACGAAGAACATAGAATTCCATTAGGGCGACCTTGGCTAACTCAATTAGTTGATTGTTATAGTAAAGCGGTAATTGGCTTCTACTTAGGATTTGAGCCGCCCAGTTATGTGTCG
>JAESQY010000039.1 GCA_016764915.1 Aliivibrio sp.
GAGGTTGTCCCGCAGGGTGAGGCGTTAGACAGCGCCCTGTTTTTAGCCGCGTCAGTGGCGGAGCAGTCGCCATCTTCGGTATCAGCATGTAAAAAGCTCATCCAAAATACGCGTGTCGAATCACTGCATCAGGGCTTGATAAAAGAGCGTGAATATTTTGTTCACTTGTTTGATACCGAGGATCAAAAAGAAGGTGTGGCAGCGTTTCTAGAGAAACGAAAACCGAATTGGAAGAATCAGTAAAAATATGGAAGAATCAGTAAAAATAAAAGGGAGGAAGTATGACGGGGAAAGTGATTTTTGAAGAGTTGGTGTGTGCTGATAACGAACATAAAGTGGGCATTGCGACCTTAGACAATACGGCGTCTTTGAATGCACTGACTGTTGATATGTTAACGCAATTAAATAATCAACTACTGCAGTGGCAGGATGATGAAAAAATTGTGTCTGTGTTGTTAGAAGGAGCTGGTGACAAAGCATTTTGTGCGGGTGGTGATGTGCGAGCGATGTATCACGCCATGCATGATAAAACAGAGAGTGAATCGCAAGCATTTTGTACCCGATATTTTACGTTAGAGTACCAGTGCGACTATCTAATCCATACCTACAATAAACCGATTATTGCTTGGGGTGATGGCATCGTCATGGGCGGAGGTATCGGTTTGTATATTGGAGCCAGTCATAAGGTAGTGACATCCACATCCCGTTTGGCTATGCCTGAAATCAGTATTGGCCTATATCCTGATGTTGGCGGAACTTGGTTTCTTAATCGTTTGGCTCCTGGGATCGGACTGTTTCTAGGTCTAACTGGCGCTTCTGTTAATGGCAGTGATGCAACGCACTTAAAGCTGGCTGATCATTTTCTTATTGCAGAACAAAAACAGACGTTATTAGAACAATTAAAAGATCAACCTTGGCAACAAGTAACGGACAAACATGCTCTAGTGAGCGGTCTACTGAGTGGCTTGTCGCTCGACAGCATTAGGAAGCAGCCGCCGAGCCAGTTGGTACCCTATTTTATTCAAATTCAAGCCGCCTGTAATAGTGGTGACTTAAACGATGTCTGTAAAAATATCATCGCAATTGAAGGAATGGGGCTCTGGATAGAGAGAGCGAAAAAGACATTAGTCGCGGGAAGCCCAATATCGGCGCACATCTGTTTTCGTCAGCTCACACAATATCAATCTCTTTCTCTTGCTGATTGTTTCCGCTTGGAACTGAATTTGTCGGTGAAGTGTGGCGCTTTAGGTGAGTTTGAAGAGGGAGTGCGAGCACGCTTGATTGACAAAAATGGTGAACCGGTATGGCGATATAAAACCATCGCTGAAGTAGATGACGCCGTGATTAACGATCTCTTTGCCCCTCTATGGTCAGATGAAGAGCACCCTCTGGTTCAATTAGGAGTATAAGAAATTAGAAAATAAGTAATTTATACCGTTATGTAATTAATCGAGATCAAGGAGATATTTATGAATACCATTGCATTTATTGGACTGGGTAACATGGGTGGTCCTATGGCAGAAAACTTGCTTGCAGAAGGTTTTGAAGTGCAAGTATTTGACTTAAATAAGGAAGCAACAGCAAAATTAGTGCCTTTGGGTGCTGTGGTCGCACCAACATTAGAAGACGTCGTTCAAGGGGCAGATACAGTTATCAGCATGTTACCTGCAGGCATTAATGTTCGATCGGTCTACTTAGGTGATCATCATGGAGGTCTCGGTATTCTTAACCTAGTGGATCGCAAGACATTGCTCATTGATTCGTCAACGATTGACCCTGAATCCGCTCGACTAGTGGCTAATGAGGCGACCAATCGGGGTTTACAGTTTGTTGATGCTCCAGTTTCAGGTGGTGTTGCAGGTGCAAAGGCGGCGACATTAACCTTCATTGTTGGCGGGACAGACACTGCATTTAATAAAGCGAAGTCGGTGTTGCAACACGTGGGGAGAAATATCTTCCATGCAGGGAATGCCGGTGATGGACAAATGGCCAAAATATGCAATAACCTGATGTTAGGCATATTAATGTCGGGAACTTGTGAAGCTTTAAATCTAGGTATTGAAAACGGCCTCGATCCGAAAGTGCTGTCAGATATTATGTTGCAAAGTTCAGGACGAAATTGGGCATTAGAGCTGTATAACCCATGCCCCGGTGTAATGGAAAGTTCGCCAGCAAGTAACGAATATCACCCTGGTTTTATGAGTAAATTAATGCTTAAAGATTTAGGTTTAGGTATGGATGCTGCGGTCCATAGTCAATCTTCAGTTCCGATGGGCTCGTTAGCACGAAACTTATACGCCATGCATAATGCCAACGGGAATGAAAACCTCGACTTTTCAAGCTTGTTTGAGTTTTATCAGCGAAAATCATAATTACAGTTCTAATACAGAGGTGGCAATATGAATCTTATGGGTAGCGTTATTGCAATAACAGGGGCGGGGCAAGGTTTGGGACAAATGATGGCAATTACCCTTGCACAATCAGGTGCAGAACTTGCTCTGATCGATGTAAATGAACAAGCGCTTCGCAGTACACAAGAACAGTGTCACATGTTAAGCACTAAGGCTTTAATCTATAAAGCAGATGTCACTAATGAAACAGAAGTAGAGCAGGCATTTATCGAAATTATTGAAGATTTTGGCCAGCTCGATGGACTGATTAACAACGCTGGAATATTACGAGATGGACTGTTGGTGAAAGTCAAAGATGGTGAGATGAGTAAAATGACTTTGCAGCAGTTCAGCTCGGTGCTTAATGTTAATGTCACGGGCACTTTTTTGTGTGGCAGAGAAGCCGCAACCAAAATGATTGAAACTAATCGAAAAGGGGTCATCATCAATATATCGAGCGTTGCTCGCGCGGGTAATATTGGTCAAACCAACTACGCCGCGTCCAAAGCCGCAGTGGCAACAATGGCAACCTGTTGGGCTAAAGAGTTAGCACGATACGGCATCCGAGCAGCAGCAATTGCACCAGGAATTGTCAAAACAGCCATGGCAGAACAATTAAAGTCTGAAGCGATAGAGCGATTAGAAAAGATGGTCCCCGTAGGAAGAATGGGTCAAACCAGTGAAATCGCCCACGCGGCAAAATACATATTGGAAAATGACTATTTCACTGGACGTGTATTAGAAGTGGATGGCGGGTTGAGGATGTAGCTGCTCACATTTCCCTATGTTCCTGAGTATATATTCAGCATGTTTTGAGTCCTTCAAACCTTGTTGGATCAAGTTTATTATCAAAATGATAGTTCTATCAGCGTGTATGTCAGCGTCAATAGAAGTTGATGAAGGCGGGTGTGCACTGAATAAGTGATAAATTTGTATTTTGTTTGCCGTACCGTTTAGCAGTGTTGATCTTTTGTTCTCATATAGGTATGACGTTTTTGCATATGCTTGTGACAAACTCAGGCCTATTGCTATGTTAATTAAGTAATTCCTGAAGTAAGAAAACCAAGGGAATTACTTTGACCAAAGTCATGCAGTTTGACTTTGATGTTTAACACAGTAAATAGTCTGAGAACTAACTAATGAACAAAATGAAATGCTTAAGTACCCTACCTCTGATTTTTATGCTCTCTACGCCTGGTTACGCTGCCTATAGCGATACCCATATTGAAGTTGAAACAGCCGCTGTTGCGAGCAAATTTGCTGTGCCTGATGTTAACTATGACACCCCAGCATTTAAAGCTGGAAAGCAGGATTTTACTCTGCATCAAGAGATGATGGATTATATTTATGGGATACAAAAAAACTCATCAAATATCCAAATTCGGACCATTGGTTACTCTCAACAAGGACGTGAAATACCGTTATTAGTCTTCACTAAAAGTAATACCGTTGATGGTGAGCGTTTAATTAAAAGTCAACGTCCAACCGTGTTAATCATTGGTCAGCAGCACGGTAATGAGCCTGCTGGTGGAGAGGCGGCGTTAGTACTTGCTAAAAGATTAGCGGAAGGGGATCTCAGCTACTTGCTAGAACGCATTAACGTTTTAGTGATACCAAGAGCCAACCCGGATGGTGCAGAAGAGTTTAACCGAGTCACAATCAGTGGTGTGGATGTTAATCGAGATCACCTGTTATTAAATAGCCCTGAAGCCCAAGCAATTGCAAAAGTAAATCGTGAATACATGCCAGACGTCGTGATAGATTCACACGAGTTTACCGCATTGGGTCGCTGGGTGAAAAAATTTGGTTTAGTGCAGTCGCAAGATGCATTGATTCAGTACGCAACAAATGCAAACGTACCTGTTAAATTGACAGAAGCAGCGGATGCCTTATTCCGAGCTCCTGTTGTTGAAGCACTTAAAGAGAAAGATTTTGCTGTTTCATGGTATTACACAACGTCGAAAAAGAACCTGCATGATCACACCATCTCGATGGGCGGCATCAAACCCAATGTTGGACGTAATGTTAATGGATTACGTAACAGCCTTAGTTTCTTAATCGAAGTTCGTGGAGTAGGTATTGGAAAAGCCCACTTGAAACGCCGTGTTCGCACCAGTGAATTGCTGCTAACAAATATGTTGAAACAGACCTATAAGAACGATAAAGCGATCTTGAAATTGACACAAAATGTGTCAGAAGAAGTGACAGCAATGGCATGTAAAGGGGATATCGTTATTGATGGTAAGCGTTTAATCGAAAAGCGTGACTTAACTTTCTTTGACGCAGTAACTGGTGAAGAGAAGGTAATTAACGCTGATTGGCGTTCATCGCTGAAAATTGTACCAACGCTAACCCGTCCACGTCCTTGTGGTTATGTGATTGATGGTTCACAAACCGTGGCCGTTGAGCGTTTACGTAAACTAGGTGTACGTGTATCAACAATAAAAGAGCCGACCACGGTTAAAGCAGAGCGTTACGTGATTACAGAATCCAAAGAGGGTAAACGCAAAGATGCTCGTGGTTCGATTGATGATAAAAAGAGCGTATTAAAGCTTAAAGTAGAGACCAAAAGAGATGAAATTACAGTACCTGAAGGGTCGTTATATATCTCTATGGCGCAACCACTGGCGAACATCATTGCAGCAGCAATGGAACCAGATGAAGAGAACGGTTATGTTGCAAACCGCCTATTAGAACTTGAAGAGGGTGTAGGGTTACTGCGTATTACTGAAACCCCAAAAACGGTCTTAGTTATTGAGGACAGTAAGTAGAAATAAGCTGTGTGTAACGAACATACTGGGCTTTTCAATGGATATTGAGAGTCCAGTCTTTTGTATGCACGAGTCACTACATATTCTGATAGCCAGGACCACCTCCGCCTTCTGGTGGTACCCACGTTATGTTTTGTGATGGATCTTTAATGTCACAAGTTTTGCAGTGAACACAATTAGCGGCATTGATCTGTAACTTTGGTTTGTTATCAATTAGGACGATTTCATACACCCCCGCAGGGCAATAGCGCTGGCTAGGCTCATTATAGTGTTCTAAATGAGTTTGTACTGGAATCGTAGGGTCGGTTAGCTGTAAATGACAGGGCTGATTCTCTTCGTGCTGGGTACCGGATAAATACACTGATGAGGGTTTATCAAAACTGAGTACCCCATCAGGTTTTGGATAGTGAATAGGGGTGGACTCAGAGATTAGCTGCAAACAGCAGTGATCAGCGCGATTATCAGAGAATGTCCATGGCAATTGACGCTTGAAGATTTTGGTCCAAACATTATGTTCAAAAGTGGCGAGTGCTCCACCGAGTAAAGTGCCGTATTGATGCAGTTGCCCGCCTATATTTTTAGATTGTTGCAACTCTTGATATAACCACGAGCTTTCAAAATGGGTTTGATAATTGGGTTCGAGCTTTGGTGTTGCTGAAAGTAGCTGCTCAAAGATGGCTTCAGCCGCTAACATGCCTGATTTCATCGCAGTATGGCTGCCTTTGATTTTAACTGCGTTCAGTGTCCCCGCATCGCATCCTACCAATAACCCCCCAGCAAACTGCTGTTTGGGTAGTGATAGAATCCCCCCTTTTGCGATGGCTCTTACACCATAAGCGATTCGTTGAGCGCCCTGTAAATGCTGACTAAACGTAGGGTGATGTTTAAGGCGTTGGAATTCATCAAAGGGGTTGAGATAAGGGTTACTGTAGTTGAGATCGATAATCAATCCAACAGAGATCTGATCGTCTTCAAGGTGATACAAAAAACCACCGCCAATGCTATCTGATTCGCTTAACGGCCAACCGACAGAGTGCAGAACTTGCCCCGCTGTAGAGTGTCTGTCCTCGTTACTGTTTTCCTTTTTTTGCCAAATCTCTTTGATGCCTAATGCGTAGTGTTGTGGCTGCTTTCCAGTATTTAACTGATATTTATCAATCAACTGTTTACCTAAATGTCCTCGCGCGCCTTCTGCAAAAATGGTGTATTTGGCTTTTAACTCAATGCCCGCTTCAAACGTGGTTTTGTGTTCCCCATTTTTATCAATGCCCATGTCAGAGGTAATGATGCCAGTTACCGCGCCATGTTGATCGTAATTAATTGATGCAGCAGCAAAGCCCGGAAAGATTTCAACCCCAAGAGCTTCTGCTTGATGCGCTAACCAGCGACATAAATTGGCCAAACTGATGGCGTAGTTATTGGGTGAATTCAGCATGGGATTGGGTGTGAGAAAATGAGGCACGGTAATATGATTTTTCTCACTGGTTAAATAGACAAATTGTTCATCGGCTACAGGTGTTGTCAGTGGACAATCCATGGTTGGCCACAGCGGGAACAACTCATCCAATGCCGTCGTTTCAAATAGAGCGCCAGAGAGTATATGTGCGCCAACTTCTGCCCCTTTTTCGACCACACAGACAGTTAATGATTGGTCATCCGACTGTTGGTTAAGTTGAGCAAGTTTGCAGGCGGCCGCTAATCCGGCAGGGCCGGCACCGACGATGACAACATCAAACTCCATACACTCTCTATCCATGTTGTAAACCTGCCTTTAGAGAACCGACATACATTAAATATAGTCCAGTTGACGTAAACGTAAACTTTACTAAGCTGAAGTTAAGGCTTACACGAGTAGCATCTACTTGAAAAAGGAAGGCATTGTGAAAGTATTAGTAGCGATCAAGCGAGTCATTGACCCTTACGCGAAAGTGAGGGTGAAAAGTGACGGTTCTGGGGTTGAAACCACCAACGTTAAGATGACCATGAACCCTTTTTGCGAAATAGCAGTAGAACAAGCCGTCAGACTAAAAGAAGCAGGGCATGCAGAGGAAGTAGTGGTGGTTTCTATCGGAGATAACCAGTGTCAGGAGCAGCTAAGAACCGCCCTTGCATTGGGCGCAGATCGAGCCATTCATGTGAATATAACGCAAGCGCCAGAGCCCCTTTCTGTGGCCAAAATATTGCAATCGATCATGGCTCAAGTTTCACCTGGTCTTGTGTTATTAGGTAAGCAATCGATTGATACTGATAACAACCAGGTTGCACAAATGTTGGCCGCTATAACGGATCGACCACAAGGGACTTTTGCGTCCGAATTAATCGTTGAAGAGGGGACGGTGTTGGTTACTCGTGAAATTGATGGCGGGTTAGAGACGCTCAAGCTGCAACTCCCAGCCATTATTAGCACTGATTTACGTTTAAACTCGCCTCGATATGCTTCATTACCCAATATTATGAAGGCAAAAAGAAAACCACTAGAGGTGATGACGGTAGATGATTTAGGGCTTGAACTCAAAACACACAATGAAGTTCTTGAGGTAATGTCTCCTCCGGTTCGAACCGCAGGCATTATGGTCAGCAGTGTTTCAGAACTGATTGATAAACTCAAAAACGAAGCCAAAGTTATTTAGTCATGAAGGAGCGATCTGATGGGTGAAAAAAGATTAGCAACGTTAGTGATTGTGCAACATGATAATCAAACGGTGTCGGTAGATACATTGCGAACTTTAACGGCAGCAACAGCGGTCCATAATAATACAGAGATAGCCAATATCACGGTATTAGTGATGGGGTATGAGTGTGATGGAGTAGCGAAGCAGCTCGCGAGTATTGACGCGATAGAGCAGGTAGTTATTGCCGATTCTGCAATATATCAACATCCAGTCGCTGAAAATTGCGCTGACCTAATTGTTCAATTATGCAAAGAGAGAAGTTACTCACACATACTGGCACCTGCAACCACATTTGGTAAAAATATTATGCCGCGAGTAGCTGCACTGTTAGATGTTGGTCAGCTCTCTGATGTGATTGAAATTGAAGCACCTGATACTGTTATTCGCCCTATTTATGCAGGTAACGCACTGGCTCGGGTCAAATCTCACGACGCGATTAAAATTCTCACTATTCGAGGTGCAGCGTTTGATGCTATCAAGCTTGGCTCAAAGTCAGATAGATCAGTGACGAGCATAGATTTCACAGTTGCTGCGAAAAGTGTTGAATTTATTTCACAGCAGAAAGTAGAGAGTGTACGGCCTGAGTTACCAGCAGCAAACGTGGTGATTTCAGGGGGGAGAGGTGTTGGCAGTAAAGAGAATTTTGCTTTAGTTGAACAGCTGGCAGATAAACTGGGCGGGGCCATTGGTGCATCACGTGCGGCTGTTGATGCAGGATTTGTCTCTAACGATCTGCAAGTGGGCCAAACGGGAAAAATCGTTGCCCCTGATCTCTATATTGCCGTCGGCATTTCTGGTGCGATTCAACACCTGGCTGGAATGAAAGACTCAAAAGTGATTGTGGCGATTAACAGTGATGCCGAAGCGCCAATATTTCAAATCGCAGATTATGGGTTGGTGGGTGACCTTTTTGATATCATGCCTGAGCTGATCGATGCGCTGTAACGTAATTTAGCGGATAAAATAAACAACCACATAAAAAGCGGCGATAAAGCCGCTTTTGTTATGAGCTACTAAATCAATCGATACCGTAGGCGTTAGATAGTAGCTTGTTGTAAGTGCTGAACCAATGCTTTGATAAATCGAGCCGCTTCACCGCCGGTACAAGCTCGGTGATCGAAAGTCATCGACAAAGGCATCGCTTTAACCGTTATTGGCTGTCCCTCTTTTATGATCACTTTCTCGATGATGCGCCCAGCTCCAACAATCGCAACTTGAGGAGTGGTGACGACTGGGGTGGCATAAATACCAGCAATGGCACCGAAATTAGATAGGGTGATAGTGGCTTGTTGTAGCTGTTCACGGCCAATTTTACGTTCACGAATGCCTTTCACTGTTTTGTCTAACCATTGTCGAACGCCTTTGGGGCTGTATTCGTCTGCATGACGCAGTACAGGCACATAAAGGCCATGGTTACTATCAACCGCGATGCCTACATTAACGGTGCTGTGAAGGCAGCGAGTCATGGTTTCAGCATCAAACCAAGCGTTTAATGCAGGCTCTTGCTGACACGCGTTGATTACCGCTTGAATCAAACGAATAGAGATATCTTCACCCGCAAGCCAATCGACCAACAATGCTTCTTCGGTAATGGTAACAGCAGCCACATTATGATGAGATTCTGCCATTGTATTGACCATGGTCCGACGAGCCCCTTTTAGCACTTCTGTGCCGGGAAGCTGTTGATCGCATTGGTTGTAAATATCGGCATCAACAATCAGTCCATCGGGGCCACTCCCTTTGAAAACGTGTAAATCCACGCCTAACCGTTGGGCTAAGCGCCTGGCTGATGGCATGGCAGTGATGAGCTTCTTAGCAGATGTGTTTTTGTCACCACCAATCCAAAAGTCATCAATATCAACATGGTGGCTCTGCTGTGATACATTGCCTACCACGGTCGCCGCATCTTTTTTGTTCGCCGATATTGACGAGCTTACTTGCTCGGCAGTGTCAGCGGTCTCTGCCTCCTCAATTTCAAGTAGTAAGCTACCGATATTAATGACATCGCCTTCGTTACCATAACGATGAATGATTTTTCCACTGTACGGCGCGGGAACTTCAACAATGGCTTTGGCTGTTTCAATGGTGACCACAATTTGATCAACAGTGACCATATCGCCAGCGTTAATGTGCCATTCGACGATCTCAGACTCAGCGAGCCCTTCACCTAAATCTGGTAGCATAAATGATTTCATTTCCAACCCTCCACTAATTCACGCGCTGCAACGACAATGTCATCTTGTTGAATCATGAAAAAATCTTCATTGCGATAATAGGGCATGATGGTATCCATACCCGTTACTCGTTTAGGAGGAGCCTTTAATAAACACATTGCGTGCTCAGCCGTTCGAGCTAAGATCTCAGCACCCACACCACAGGTTTTGCTGGCTTCATGCACCACTAAAAGCCGTCCTGTTTTTTCTAAAGAGTGTAAAATAGTGGCCATATCGATAGGTTTAATAGACGCAAGGTCAACCACTTCAACTTCAATGCCTTGCGATGATAGTATATCGGCCGCTTGCAATGATTCGACGACACAAGCCCCCCAAGTGACTAAAGTAAGATCGCGTCCTTTACGCAGGGTGAAACATGTATCAAGAGGCAGCGCTTTACCGTTATCAATTACCTCTGATTTAACAGTGCGATAGATTCGTTTCGGCTCAAAAAACATCACCGGATCATTACAACGAATAGAAGCTAACAACAGACCATAAGCACGTTGAGGAGAGGAGGGGATCACCACTTTAAAACCAGGGATATGAGCAAACAGTGATTCGATACTTTCAGAATGATGTTCCGGTGCGTGTATACCGCCGCCAAATGGAGCACGAAAAACAGCAGGGCAGATCAAGCGACCACGAGTTCGATTACGCATGCGAGCCGCGTGGCACATCAAGTGCTCCATTGCCGGAAAAACGAAGCCTTGGAACTGAAATTCGGCCACAGGTCGTAATCCTTGTGAAGCCATACCGACGGCTACCCCTCCAATGAGAGCCTCAGCTAATGGGGAATCAATCACCCGCTTCAGTCCAAACTTCTCTTTAAGACCGACAGTGGCACGAAAGACGCCGCCGTTATCACCAACATCTTCACCTAATACAATCACGTTAAGGTCTTCGCTCATCTCATGGTGCAGCGCAAGATTGACAGCTTCAAGTAAGGTTATCTCAGCCATTTTTTCCCCCTTGCATACGCAGTGCCTTATTAATTATCTCGTCGCGTTGTTGTCGCAGCTCGGTCGGTAGAACCTCATAGAGATAATCAAAGGAAGTTTCAGGGGCTTGGACAGGTATCGATAAGTAACGAGCAACGGCTTTTTCAACCTCTTCTTTACACTGCTGATGCCACTGCTCATCTTGTTGATCAGTCCAGATCTTTTGCTTCGTCAGGTAGGATTTTAACCGACTAATAGGCTCATACTGCCATGCCTGTTGCAGCTCATCGTCACTGCGGTACCGGCTGGCATCATCAGCAGTGGTGTGGTCACTCAATCGATAACTAATGGCTTCGATTAGAGTGGCCCCTTTGCCTTTACGAGCGCGATCTAAGCTCAGTTTTATGGCATCAAACATGGCAACAATGTCGTTACCATCAACGGTTAACCCAGGAATGCCAGCGCCTTTGGCTTTTTCAGATAAGAACTCGGCCCCGCACTGTAAACTTCGCGGCACGGAGATAGCCCATTGGTTATTGTTCACTACAAAGACAAGAGGAATATTCCAAGCACCTGCACAATTGATTGATTCAAGAAAATCCCCTTTAGACGTTGCACCATCACCACAAACCACCAGTGCAGCTTGGTGTTCACCTGCGATTTTCAGTGCGGAAGCGACACCAACAGCATGGGTACATTGAGTGGCAATTGGGACACAGAATGGCAGATCGCGACAGTGGGATTGATGGTTATCTGTGCTGAAATCGCTACCCCGTTCATCCCCTCCCCAGTATTGCAGGTTTTTTTCCATCGCAATACCACGAGCCCACATGGCAGGCATATCGCGGTAGTAGGGGATAAATACATCGTCGGCTTGTAAAGCGCGCCCAATCGCAATGCCGATGGCTTCTGCACCTAGATGAGAAGGGTAGGTACCGAGTTTTCCCGTACGTTGCAGGGCAATGGCTTTACTGTCATAGGTGCGAGTTAGAACCATGTCACAGTAAAATCCAATTAACCGCTGCTGATCTGCCCAATCTGGCAGTGGGATAACAGGGTCACCATGATGGTCTATAAAACGATGCATGGGTAATGCCTGAATATTCATCTCAAGCTCCTCTTGATGCTACGCTAAACGCCGAAGGCAATATCATGTTATGAAACACTGTTCTTAAAAATCAAGTAGCAATGCTTCATTTAGCTGGTAACGGAGTACTATTTAGTGATTAATTTCGATACGACCCGATACATTAAGTGTAACTAAAATGTTAACTTCTGCATTATTATAAAATTTTGTTATCAATAAAGAGGAGATTCGAGCATCGATAACAGACGATAATATGGTTTTTGAAAAGCTCTATTGTTAATATTTGAAAAGATTCACTACGAGGTAAGCTAAATTCGCAAGATTATGGTGTTGATAGAAAAACCTCATTTTATTCCTACTCTTGACCAAAAATTGTTGTATCGAAAGTGATTTTTGATTCATCGTTATACTGTACATAAAAGTGATATTTTGATAACTCAATGAAAGATATGATATTGTTCAAAACAGAAACATTTTTATCCTTTGAAGGAGTGCTCTTATGCAATTAATTGCCCCGTCGCTATTCTTTGAGACGGAGTTTTCGACATTTTGTGATGATTATATTCACAATGACCCCGAAAATGCAGAGTATTACCTTGATGGCCAATCTAATTTTGCACATTATGTGCAGCGCTTATTGGATGAAGAGCAAGGCATCAACCTCAAAACAGGCTATGTACCTTGCAGTCATTACTGGTTGGTGAACAGTGACAAGTCAATCGTTGGTGTGATTCGAGTACGGCACAATATAGATAGCGATTTTTTGCGTTTAGAGGGTGGCCACGTTGGTTATGATATTGCGCCAGCATTTCGTAAGCTGGGGCATGGCAAAACAATGTTGAAGTTAGCCTTGCTAAAAGCAAAAGCATTAGGTTTACAGCGTGTTTTAGTCACAGTGGATGAAGACAATATTGCCTCACGCAAAATCATTGTAAGCTGCGGTGGAGAGCTGGAAAGTATAGAGATGGGCAAGGTTTTTGCTAACCTATTAGCCAGATATTGGGTGAGCTGCTAAAAATGCGTCTTGATAAATTTGTATGCAAAAGTACCGAGTTAAGTAAAGAAGAGGCGATCCAGAAGATTCATGCTGGAGAGGTGCTGGTTAATGATACCACTGTTACTAATGAAGCTACGCAGGTGCATGAAAATAATCGGATACTACTGAATGGTCAGGCATTGACCGCTCGACCGTTTCGTTATCTATTAATGCACAAACCGGCTGATACTATCTGTTCTAATATCGATGAGCTTTATCCCTCCTTGTTCAATTATGTTGATGTTGAAAAAAAAACGGAACTGCACATTGCTGGCCGATTGGATGCAGACACAACGGGATTAGTGCTGGTTACCGATGACGGCCGTTGGTCATACAACATCACTACTCCTAATAAACGGTGTAAAAAAGTGTATCGTGTCGGTTTATCAAGAGCTTTTGCTGATGACCTGACTTTGGTATTTGAAAAGGGAATACAGCTACAAGGTGAAGATCAACTCACCTCGCCTGCCAAAGTAGAAATAGTAAGCGCCAAAGAGGTGCTTTTGACCATTACTGAAGGCAAATTTCATCAAGTGAAGCGAATGTTTGCCGCCGTGGGTAACCGTGTGGTGACGTTACATCGAGAACAGATTGGTGAGGTTTGTTTAGATGTTGAAAGTGGGCAGTGGCGTTATTTAACTCAAGAAGAAGTTCTCTCGTTTAATCGATAGGTATCGCATTGGTAGGAAAGAGATTTGAAAGCCAAAAAGATTGAAAACAAAAAAGCGAGAAACCATCAGGTTCCTCGCTTTTTTTATATTGTGATATTTAGTATAGCGCTTACAGTTTCTTAGAAGCGAAACCAGCAACAGCGATAATACCAAGGCCCACTAACATGATTTCGCCTTTACCACTATCAAAGCCAGCTTTAACACCTGCAATTGCAACACCTGCAATTGCGACTGGGATAACGTATTTGACTAAGTTGTACCATAAACCAAATAGAGGGAATGGAATTTTACCGTCGTTGGTGATCTCTTTCTCAAGGTCTGCACGGTTTAATCTCCAGCCAGCAAAGATACACAGAAGCATACCGCCGACCGCTAGGAAGATTTTATCCGTTAGTAGGTCAAAGATATCGAATGCACCAGTACCGAATAACTGCGGACCGACACCACCAAGTGATAGCGACGCAAACACACACAGTGACGCCATCACAGCACTTGCTGAGAATACTGCGGTAGAACGTTTCATGCCTTTCTCATCGATAAGGTAAGAAACAACAACTTCTAACAAAGAAATCGATGACGTTAATGCTGCAACACTCAGTGCTACGAAGAACATCAGTGCGAACAGTAAACCAACAATGCCACCCATTTCAGCGAACAGTTGAGGAACTACCACAAACACGAGACCAGGACCTGCAGCAGGTGCAATACCAAACGCGAACATCGCAGGGAACATCGCAACACCAGCAAGAATGGCAACACCAGTATCAAGTGCAGTAACCATTGCGGTTGTTTGAACTAAGTTCTCTTTCTTCTTCAGATAGCTACCGTAAGTGATCATACAGCCCATACCCAAACTTAGAGAGAAGAACGCTTGACCAAGTGCGGCTAGCACGACACTGCTGTCTACTTTAGAAAAGTCAGGTTTGAATAGGAACTCAAGACCAGCGCTTGCACCAGGAAGGCTTAAACCTTTAATGGCAACCACAACAAGAATGACAAACAGTAAAGGCATTAGCACTTTACCTGCTTTTTCTATACCGCCAGAAATACCCTTAATAACAACAACGATATTTAAAAGAAGGTATAAACCCATCCACATCAATGGTTCTACAGGGTTCGAGATAAAGTTACCAAAGCTATCACCGATTGCTTCTGGTGTGCTTAGCAGGCCAGTCGCAATTTTGTAGATATAAGCGATAGACCAACCACCGACGACAGGATAGAAGCCCATGATTAATAGACCACTTACCACTCCGATAACGCCAATGAAGCTCCAGCGACGGTCCGTTGATTTGAACGCACCAACAGCAGAAAGTCCTGTTTTACGACCCACAGCAAATTCAGTCAGCATCACACTAAAGCCGATTGTAATGACAAACAGTAAGTAGATAGCAACAAATGCACCACCACCACTTTCACCTGCTGTGTAAGGGAATTTCCAAATGTTACCTAGGCCAACAGCAGAGCCTGCCGCCGCCATTACGAATCCAAGTTTCGAGCCCCACGTATCACGAGGTTTTGGGGCTGTAGTCGATTTATCCACGGTATCTCCATATATGTGTAGTATTTGTTTTAATCGGCATCAGAAAGTGGGTGTAAATTAACGTGTACATTCAGATGTACATTTATAAAAGTAATTAATCATGCCGCGTTAGTGACAATTAAAACAGTTTGTGGTTACAGATGAAAGGCCAAAAAGTGGAAAAATCTGATTTTTGTGCTGTCGATACGCTTAGTTGCTGGATTTTTGTACATTTGACGTAACAATGCCTAATATGGCCCTAGGTTGCATGTTTTTATTTTGTTGCTTTTTGTGGTGGGTTTAGATGCTAAGGTGTGCTCTTTTTGTATAATCTGTATATTCAGCATTAAATGCTGTTTAGATTAAAACAAAATATTCACATTTGTTTTTATGGCAATAAAACTCATTGAGGGAGTACCGATGATGCTTTTGGTTTTTACTACAAATGCTGTAAATTTCAAGTTACAGAACTAACGAGCGGTTATTTTTACAATAGTATAGTGAGAACATTGGTTAAACAAAGCAAACGCAATAAGCTCTTTTTCTAAAGCTTCTAGAAACGCCTCTTTATAACGTAATGTTCTTTCGATAAATAAATGAATAACATTGAGTGTGTTGCTCTGTTTATCGATTTTACAATCTGCTCTGGCAATCAATCTCCCATCCCAAAGAATAGGTAAACAAAAGTACCCAAATTGACGTTTTACCGCAGGAACATAGCACTCAAGCAGGTAATCAAAGTTGAAAATTGAACTTGCTCGTTTACGCTGAATAATTAGGTTATCAAAAGGTGACAGGAGCTTGGCTTGCTTCTTATTTAACCGTTTATTGAGTAAATCGAGAGCGGAAGAACAGGTATAGTAGATTGCACCATTAATGAGTACTTTCTCTATTATCCCATCTTCACTCAACTCATCCAGAGATCGTTTGATACGATCTTTGACCCCTTTTAATAGGTAATTTATTTCAGTCAAATTGCCAAACCCATGAGCTCTTAAGTAACTTAACACTAAGAAATGACCATGCTCTTGGTCCGTAGGCATTGTAGTATCAATATCTGAAGGTAGCACTCGCTCTGTCAGGTCATATATTTTGTGGAAGTTTTTACGCGCAGGAATCATCAAGTCTCCTTGCATATATAATGTCTCTAGAGCTCTTTTAGCTGGTTTACTGCCCCAGCCATTACTTTTGTGGTTTTCTGATACAAAATCCTTCGCCATCAAAGGGCCATCTTCTTCAATACGTTTTAGAATATCTCGCATTAATGGATGATCTTTTTTATACCAATGGTTCTGTTGGTTAGTTTCAATCGCCGCTTTACGAGGAAGGGTGTATCGATAATCTCGCATCGGTAAATAAGCGGCGGCATGTGACCAATACTCAAAAATTTGTTTGTCAGTAACCAATTGTTCAAGATGTTCTATGCGGTAACTCGGGTTACGGTTCCAAAGTGTATGGTGGTGGGCTCGTTGAACCACTGAAATAGTGTCTATCTGCACATAACCCAAATGTTCAATAATATGATGGGTTTTAGATACACTACTACGTTGTGACGATTTTAAAGGCAGCTCTTGAGAGAGAAGAGCCAGCTTCCTTGCTTGATCTAATGAGAGTGATGCCATGATATTCCAGAGTCGTTAAAATCAATAAGCATTACGTTGCTTACTTGCAGGCAACGTTGTACCAAAGAGAATTATATTCAATGGATAGCACTTCGTCCAGAAGCCACAAAAACAGGTGTGATTTGGAAGGGGAGGCTTAGTTATTCAACTTGTATAGAGAGAAAAGAGGACAATGTTCAGTCATTGCCCAGAATTTTTTACTTGTCTTCAGATATGTAGCTTGAGTAGGAACAGTAGTAACAGCCATTTGATTGTGGGTAGATCTCTTTAGCGGCATTAAGCGCAGTGCTACACGCCGTATGATAACCAAGTGGGTCACAGTTCTTTATTCCTGGACTGTGAGTGCATGTTGCCGTGTGAATTTCATGATCGCCATTATCTTGTGCATTTTTATCAACATAAAACAAACTCATAATCACCTCTAACAATTAGTGTGCAAACGGATGTTTGAGTAACCACAGTACTCTTATAAATTATAGGTGATAGATAATAATCGTAATAGTTAGATAGGTGTCACTTACATTAACGGGTTGCAAGGTTATAGCTGCTTTTGGTACACATCCTCTGTCCCATCAACCATTTTAAACCCTACGTTAAGTAGATAATCTTTGTGCTCTGGAGTCGTTGCTGTTGCTTTGAGGCTGTTTATTCCTCTTTGCTTAATTTCATCTGGGTGCGATACAAAGTAGTAATTGGCTAATTTAAAATCGCGGTATTGTGGTGTGACATAATCCAGTAGCAGTGACAGCACACCGTCTTCACTTTTGTTACCAACCAATACACCGGCTATGCTGTTATTTCGTAGCATATAAAATGCAGTATCGGCACTTTTGAGTTTATCGACGGACGTCTGAGTTTCAATTTCGGCAAGATTGGTTGTAATAAAGTGGTCAAAATATTCAGTATCAACAGGGGCTGCAACCAATTTGAACTTTTCAGATGTGGAGTATATTTGCCATAAGAAATAGACATTAATCCCAGCGATACCAAAATTCATCAACATGGTTGGGAAGGAGTCAATAAAATAAGCAAATGCGGCAAAAGCAAGGCAACCTATGAGGTTAATCACCCGCAGTTTTATGATAGACGTCATCGTCAGAGACACCAAAACGATTAATGACGCCAGATAACCAAACCACTCTACCCAATCAATGCCCATTTTAAGGTCCTTATCGTATTAGTCATTCCAATATAAATTTTGAAATGCTGTGATTAATAACAATTAAAGTTAATAACTTATCAGTAACACTGTAGATTAAAAATAGCATGTTTTATAATAATAAGACGATTTTGATATCACACACTTTTGCATTTATATTTGAAATTTTTATTGTAAAAAAGCGAATCCTCACAGGTTCGCTTTTGGCGGTTGCTTGTTCAGTGTCCCTTATGGGCTTAGACGGTTAAGTCTTCACTCGGGCCAAAAAATTCATAATGAGTTTGTGCTTCGGGTAACTGCTGCGCAATCAACTCGGCAGTGATAAGACCATAGTCGTTGATGTCAGAATTGTCACAGCTACTAATCGGGATTTACAACTGGCCCGGTAATGTTAGGGAATTAGAGCATCTTAATCTTCAATTCACTCATGATATTGCCGCTGAACTAAAATCATCTTAAACTAGCGCAGAAACCTTAAATATTATCGATACTGACAATGAAATAAAGAGTATAGGGTTGCGTGAATCTACAGAACATTACCAGCGTATGAGGCGTTTTGCTTTTCAGAGGAAAGATGAAATTTTACAGTGCTGAACAATATCAAGCGTCATGTGAAGATCTGTTTCTTCAATACGGACGTGAAATACAAAATTTACTTCCTAATGCAAGGATCGAGCATATTGGTGCTTCTTCAATTCCTTCTGCTGTGTCTAAAGGTGATCTGGATATATTCATAGGTGTAGAGAGTTTTGAACTAGAGTACGCAGTCCAAACGCTGACTAGTTTAGGCTTTCAAGAGAAAGATGACACATTAAGGACTTCCGAGCTTTGTATGTTGGAATCAACATCCACTGATGATGTAGCCTTCCAAGTGGTTGCCAATGGCTCTGAGTTCGAATGTTTCTTAGCGTTTCGTAATGAATTGCGTGCAAACTCTGTATTAGTACAGCAGTACAATGAATTAAATGGCCTCAAGATGAGTACCGTGAAAAGAAGTCTGCCTTTGTCGAATACGTTTTGAGACAAGTATAATATAAGTGTCGCAGCCGATATCTTATTCTATTCGACTGCTAGTTTAGGATTGCGTACCGCATTCTTACCCCAAAGTGTGTTGTAAGAAACTTGGTAATTATTACCGACACCATGCCACTTATTAGTTTTTCAATCGTTTTACTCATTAATGACCATAATTGTTTTCATGTAAATGAACCCTCCTTCCCACAAGTATGTACATCATCTCGCAGCGATTATTTTCTTATTTATGCCCTAGGTAACTGATAGAAAAAACAAAAGGTGATAACCTAGTTCGAATAAAATAAGTAATACGAAGTGAATGCTTTGTTTAAACAAGGCATTATTCCTCTTAATAAGCTACTAGATATATATGCATACATAAAACGGAGTAAGGTATGATTTTTTTTGGTTCTAAAGGAAAAACTATTTCAGGGCAATTAGTCGAAGGCATTCAATGTCCAAGCTGTGAAAATCAAGAGTTTATTTCTTTCGGTATAATACGATATTTTCATCTGTATTGGATACCGACGTTCCTAACTTCGAGAGCTGCGGGTATTGAATGCACTCATTGTAAGAAAACACTTATTGGTAAAGAACTTCCAAAGGAACTGTCGAAAAAAATCAAAGCAACTGTGTTTACTAAGAAAAACACGATTCCAATGTTTTCTGGATTAATAATTATCGCTTGTTTGATGTTGGCTATTACTTATTCGCTCCAACAGAGCAGAATAGAAGAAAATGCATACATTGAACAACCAGCGATAAATGATCTATACATCGTAGATTTTACTAAAATATTTGAAGATTCAGACCCAAATTATAAATACGGATTAATGCGAATTAGACAAATATCATCAGGGGAAGCTGAGTTCCAAGTAAGTCAAGTTGCTTACAATAAGACTTCTGGGGTTCGTAAAGACATCAGTGATAAAAAAGCAATGTCTGATTCTTATTACGATACTGAATTTCTCTATATTGATATTAGTAAGTTTAAAACTATGAAATCTGACAAAGCTATTCGCTCAATAGAGCGAATTACACAAGATTAAACACTCCACAACAAAAAAGGTGAACCATTTCAGGTGTAGTGGATAAGTAAAATCGGCCACCTAGTTAGATGGTGAACGAAGCATCCTACAGCCATTTGCAATACTAGACGTTATTCGAAGACAATTAGTAGAGTTGAATCTCTAAGTAGGTTTTGTCCAGTAATGAGTAAAGAGTAAAGAGTAATATTGGTCATATTATGCGGTTTATTGTTGAAATGATGATTGATTAACAAACTGTGACTCATCTCAAAATAGAAAGGCGAACCATAAGGTTCGCCTTTAAAGTATCAAGTTAGTTTCCAACTTAGTTATCGGTTTCCAACTCGGTTATCACAGTTTCCAACTTGGTTATCTGTGATCAAAAGTCAAAATTACTCTTCGTAGTTATCAATGCTCGGACATGAACAGATCAAGTTACGGTCACCGAAAACATTATCAACGCGGTTTACTGTTGGCCAGTATTTAGCATCTTTAGTGTGTTTGGTTGGGAAACAAGCGATTTCACGTGAGTAAGGGTGATCCCACTCCGCTGACATCATATCTGTTTGAGTATGCGGTGCGTTGACAAGTGGGTTGTTCTCAAGAGACCAAACACCATCTTTTACTTGCTGCATCTCGTTACGGATTGCGATCATCGCATCACAGAAACGGTCGATTTCAACTAAATCTTCAGATTCAGTCGGTTCGATCATCAAGGTGCCTGAAACAGGGAACGACATAGTAGGAGCATGGAAACCATAATCCATTAGACGCTTCGCAATGTCCTCTTCACTGATGCCTGTCTCTTCTTTTAGAGGACGGATATCGATGATGCACTCGTGAGCGATACGACCGTGTGTACCACGGTAAAGAACCGGATAGTGCGGACGCAAACGTTCCATCACGTAATTCGCGCTTAAAATGGCGATTTCAGTGGCTTCTTTTAGTCCGTTGCTACCCATCATGGCAATGTATGCCCATGAGATAGTTAGGATTGAAGCACTACCAAGATCGGTTGCAGAAACAGCGTACTCAGAACCTTTAATACCATTTTGTACGTGACCAGGTAAGAATTCCGCAAGGTGAGATTTAACACCGATTGGACCCATACCAGGACCGCCGCCACCGTGTGGGATACTGAAGGTTTTGTGCAAATTCAGATGAGAAACATCAGAACCGATGAAACCAGGGCTGGTTAAACCGACCTGCGCATTCATGTTTGCACCATCAAGATAAACTTGACCGCCTGCAGCATGAACTTTTTCACACACATCTTGAACCGCTTCTTCGTACACACCATGCGTAGAAGGATAGGTGATCATGATGCACGCTAAGTTTTCAGCGTGTTTCTCAATTTTTGCTTCTAAATCAGCCAGATCAACATTGCCTAACTCGTCACATTTAATAACAACAACTTTCATGGAAACCATAGAAGCGCTTGCTGGGTTAGTACCGTGTGCTGAGCTTGGGATTAGACAAACATTTCGGTGATCGTCGCCACGACTTTCATGGTAACGCTTGATTGCGATTAAACCTGCGTATTCGCCCTGAGCGCCAGAGTTTGGCTGTAGAGAAAATGCATCGTAACCGGTAATTTCACATAACATTTTGTCAAATGACTCAGCAAGTTCTTGGTAACCTTGCGTCTGCTCAACAGGAGCAAATGGGTGCATGGCACCAAACTCAGGCCAAGAGACAGGCATCATTTCTGATGCAGCGTTCAACTTCATGGTACAGCTACCAAGAGGGATCATGCCGTGCGTTAGTGAGAAATCTTTGTTTTCCAATTTCTTCAAGTAACGCATCATTTCAGTTTCGCTATGATGAGTGTTGAAAATTGGGTGGGTTAAGTACTCTGAAGTACGACGACAGCTTGCCGGAATTGCGGCAAATTCGTCAGCAGCAATATCTACAGAGATAGCCGCAGCGTTGAGATCAGAAGCAGCAAAGGCAGTGAACAGGTTGTCGATATCGGCAATCGTAGTCAGTTCATCAATGCTGATACCCACTTGACCATCCAGAAGACGTAAGTTCATATCCGCGTTTAATGCCGCTTGATATACTGTGTCTGTCTTAGCGCCAGTGTTTACTGTAATAGTGTCAAAGAAGTGTTGGTTTTCAAGTTCGAACCCTGCACTCTTAAGGCCAGCCGCAAGAACAGCTGTGAAGTGATGAACTCGACGGCCAATTTTACGAAGCCCTTCAGGACCATGGTATACCGCGTAGAAACCCGCCATATTGGCAAGTAGAGCCTGCGCAGTACAGATGTTTGATGTTGCTTTTTCGCGGCGAATATGCTGCTCACGAGTCTGCATAGCCATACGAAGAGCGGGTTTGCCCTTACTATCGATTGAAACACCGATAATGCGGCCTGGCATAGTACGCTTGTGTTTCTCTTGAGTTGACATGAAACCAGCATGTGGTCCACCAAAACCCATTGGAACGCCAAAGCGTTGTGTGCTGCCGATAGCCACATCTGCACCCATCTCACCAGGAGATTTTAGTAACGTAAGTGACAATAGGTCAGTAGCAATAGTCACCAATGTTTTCTTTGCGTGAGCTTGTTCAATCAATGTTGTCATATCTTGAACGTTACCCGTTGAGCCTGGGTATTGAACTAACGCGCCGAAAACATCGTGTGAATCTAGCGTATCAACAGGAGCAACAACTACTTCAAAACCGATGTATTTTGCACGAGTCTTTACTACCGATAACGTTTGCGGATGCACGTCAGAAGCAACGAAGAACGTTTTGCTCTTGTTTTTTCCTGCACGTTTACATAGCGTCATCGCTTCAGCGGCTGCAGTAGCTTCATCTAGTAGAGAAGCGTTTGCGATTTCAAGACCAGTAAGGTCAAGAACCATTTGCTGATAGTTAAGTAGTGCTTCTAGGCGACCTTGAGAGATCTCTGGTTGGTACGGCGTGTATGCCGTGTACCAGCCTGGATTTTCAAATACATTACGAAGGATTACATTCGGTGTAAACGTTCCATAATAGCCTTGTCCGATAAAACTGCGTTTAACTTGGTTTTTATCAGCCATTGCTTGAATGGTTGCCAGCATATCGTGCTCGCTCATTGCAGCATCAATAGCCATCGGCTTAGGCAGACGGATATGTGATGGTACAGTTTGCTCAATCAGCTGTTCAATGCTCTCAACACCTACGGTATTTAACATTGTCTGCTGTTCGGTACTGTCTGGTCCGTTATGACGACGAATAAATTCGTTATCAGTGCCAAGTTCTTTTAGAAATGGACTGTTTTTAGAATTAGTCATTAACTGTTTCCACTTTAAAAAATTAACTTAAGGATATTACTCTTCTTCAAGACCTGCATGGTAATCTTCAGAAGTCGCCAGTGCATCAAGCTCAGAAGGATCGCTTAGTTTCACTTTAATAATCCAGCCACCTTCAAATGGTTCTTCGTTTACTAGCTCAGGGCTATCTTCTAGATCTTCATTGATTGCAACGATTTCGCCAGATACAGGAGAGTAGATATCAGAAGCGGCTTTAACAGACTCAACAAGTGAGAAAATTTCAGCGGCTGTTACTTCATCTTCTACTTCTGGTAGGTCAACAAAAACCACATCGCCGAGCAAACCTTGAGCGTGCTCAGAAATACCAACAGTTACAGTACCGTCACCGTTGTCTAGTACCCACTCGTGGCTTGCAGCAAACTTATAGTTCTTAGTCATTTGTGTATCTCCATTCCAGATCAGTATAAAAAAATTGAGTTGATTGTTTTATCATCAATAGTCGACCAAAGATGTAACAATCTAATTAAGTGGCTCCAAAATACAATTCAGATATGCAAGATTCAATAAAAAGTTTCCTATACGAAACTTAGTTTCCTAAACTGTTACCTTGCTCACTATTTAACGACCCCTGTTACCTTTAATTTTCATTCCTCTCTATGTAACAATAAATGCAAATTAAAACTGAAGAGACCGTCATGGTAAGATCAAGGGATAAAGACGAGTACCCAAGTATCACAATTGCAAAATCTGATGCAGAGGAACCAATAGAACCTTTGCAACTCGGTGCTAGATTAAAAGAGATCAGAACAGAGTTTGGATTTACATTAGAAGATGCAAGCAAACGTACTGGTTTAGCCCGTTCGACACTATCTAAGATAGAAAATGAACAGATATCGCCAACGTTTCAAGCGTTGCAGAAACTTGCAGCTGGCCTTCAGATTGATATCCCACAGCTGTTCAAACCGCCCAAAAAAATGGCAGCAGCAGGTAGACGAGATTTAACCGTTGTTGATGGTGGTAAAGCTCACCCAACTACGACCTATGAACATGAATTACTGGCAACACAGCTTTCAAATAAAAAAATGATGCCATTTAAAAGTCGTATCCGTGCTCGTGGTTTCTCGGATTTCCCAGATTGGGTTAGACACGATGGGGAAGAGTTTTTACTGGTGTTAGAAGGCAGTGTTTGCTTATTTACTGAGTTCTATGAACCCGTTGAAATGGCGGTTGGAGACAGCGTTTATTACGACGCTACAATGGGACATATGCTTACATCTACCAGCGAGCAAGATGCTCAGATTTTATGGGTTACTGCTAAATAGAGCGGTAACAATGAATACAATGACCGACACGCCGTTATATATGGAGAAAGGAATGACTGATCAATTATTAACAACACCCTTGCACGCTCTTCACGTTGAAGAGGGCGCTAAAATGGTTCCATTTGCTGGTTATGATATGCCAGTACAATATCCATTAGGTGTTAAAAAAGAGCATTTACATTGCCGTAATGCTGCTGGTTTATTTGATGTCTCTCACATGGGTCAACTCCGCCTACACGGTGCAGACGCTGCAAAAATGATGGAAGCGTTAGTACCTGTTGATATTATTGATCTGCCTGCTGGTAAGCAACGTTATGCGTTCTTTACCAATGAGCAAGGTGGAATCATGGACGATTTGATGGTGACCAATATGGGTGATCATCTGTTTGTGGTTGTGAATGCAGCTTGTAAAGATCAAGACATCGCGCACCTTAAAGCCAACCTACTTCCAGGCGTTGAGATGGAAATCATTGAAGATCGCGCCTTAATCGCACTTCAAGGACCGCACGCTGTTGACGTTTTAGGTGCAATGAACCCAGCCGTTTGTGACATGGTATTCATGGATGCACGCGTTGTTGGTTTGCTTGGCGCAGAGTGTATCGTGAGTCGTTCTGGTTACACGGGTGAAGATGGGTTTGAAATTTCCGTTCCTGCTGATAAAGCAGAAGAGATTGCACGTGCATTAACAGCCAGCGCTGAAGTTGAGTGGATTGGTCTTGGTGCACGTGATTCACTGCGTTTAGAGTGTGGACTTTGCTTATATGGGCATGATTTAGATACAACAACAACACCAGTAGAAGCAAGCCTTCTATGGGGAATCAGCAAAATTCGCCGTACTGATGGTGAGCGTGCGGGTGGATTCCCTGGTGCTGACATCATTCTTGAGCAGATCGTAACTAAAGATGTGTCACGTAAACGTGTTGGTCTTATCGGTTTAGGTAAAGCTCCTATCCGTGAAGGCGCAAAACTGTTTGATGCCGCTGATAACGAAATCGGTATTGTGACCAGTGGTACCGCAGGTCCAAACGCAGGTAAGCCAGTTGCAATGGGTTACATCTCAAAAGAGTTAGCGGTTATCGGTACTGAACTGTTTGCTGAAGTTCGTGGTAAAAAGCTGCCTATGCAAGTTGAGAAAATGCCGTTTGTACCTCAGCGCTACTTCCGCGGTTAATATATTGATATAAGTGTGATAAAGACGCTTGTTTCTTATAGGAAACTTAATCCCGCCTTAGTGCGGGATTTTTTTTTATGGATTGAAAATAGAGTTGAAAAATAAATTTAACCTCCTACCTAGATATTAGACAGTAATATTGATTGCTATTGTCTATTTCAAGTCAAGAAATCAAACCATTAATCTATACTGGTTATCCCTTCTCTCCCTTATTAAATAAGGTTCGACTCAGTTTATTATTAACGGGATGTAACCTATAAAGTAAGTTTTGCTCGAGCGTTTAATAGATGCTTTATTATTGGACTTTAGTGACAGAGGCGATAATAAATATAAATAACTCACAATAGCCATATTAGTATTATTGCATATGGTGGAATGTGCAGATTACTGTCTGAATATCATAAAACAATGAATAATTCGTATAATGCAGCGTATATTTATTTACATTTTCGCAACAACTCACTAACCTGTCATGGCCTATCAAAAATCTTAATATTGAAAATACGTTATACCAGGAAGTAAGAATAAATATAACAGAGCGAAACTCAAGGAGAGAACCATGCAGTTAAGACAACTAGTGAAACATATGGCGGTTGGCGCGACCGTTGCAAGTGCACTTTTAACCCCATTTTTTGCCAACGCCGCACCAACAGAATTTAAATGGAAAATGGTCACAACTTGGCCAAAGAATTTTCCAGGTTTAGGCACCAGTGCTAACGAACTGGCCAGTCTGATCACAGAGATGAGTGATGGACGAATCAAAGTAAAAGTATACGGTGCGAAAGAGTTAGTTGGCGCACTAGAAACGTTTGATGCCGTTTCGCGTGGTACGGCGGAGATGGGCCACGGCGCAGCCTACTACTGGAAAGGCAAGGTGCCAGCAGGTCAGTTTTTTGCAGCGGTTCCGTTTGGATTAACGGCGCAAGAGATGAATGGTTGGATCTACACTGGTGGCGGTCTAAAACTGTGGCAAGAAGCGTATGAACCATTTGGTCTTATTCCAATGCCAGCTGGTAATACGGGTGTACAGATGGGGGGCTGGTTTAACAAACAAATCAATAGCCTTGATGACCTTAAAGGGTTGAAAATGCGTATCCCAGGTTTAGGTGGTGAAGTACTTAAACGCGCAGGTGGTACGCCTGTATTGCTACCGGGCAGTGAAATTTTCCCATCACTGCAATCTGGAACGATTGACGCGACTGAGTGGGTAGGGCCATATAACGACATGGCGTTTGGTCTGCATAAAGCCGCAAAATTCTACTACTACCCAGGATGGCATGAGCCGGGTACAACACTAGAAGCACTGATCAACAAAAAGGCGTTTGATAAACTGCCAAAAGATCTTCAGTCGATTGTGATGAATGCAACTAAAGTGGTGAATGCCAATATGTTGTCTGAATACACCAGTCGCAACAACACAGCTCTTGAGCGTTTAGTTAATGAACATGGAGTTACGTTGCTTCCTTATCCAAAAGGTGTGCTTGAGCAGATCAAACAGCTTTCTGCGCAGGTTGTAGCTGAAGAAGCAAATAAAGATGAGATGAGTAAAAAAGTGTACGCATCTTATAAGGCTTATAAAGAGCAAGCGATTAAATGGCATGCGATTTCAGAGCAATCCTATTTAAATGCAAGAAACCCACAATAAGCTCGCTGCTTGTTTAGTATAAACAAGCCATTTTGCTGTTATAAATATTGGGGCGATCGCTTGTTCGTCCCATATTTTAAAAATATAGAGATTTGTGTATGGATACACCTTCCCCTAGGTTAATTAGCCTAATAAAAGCAATTAACCGCTTCAGTGATATTACCGGGCGACTGGTATCTTGGTTTGTATTGGCCGTTGTATTGATCACTTTTGTTGTCGTTGTAATGAGATACGCCTTTAATATGGGCTCTGTGTTTATGCAAGAGTCGATCACCTATTTTCATAATTACGTCATTATGCTTGGAGCAGGATATGCTCTATTAAAAGGCGCACACGTACGAGTAGATATATTCTATCGACCTGCAAGCGCTAAGAAAAAAGCATGGGTAGATCTGTTTGGTTTCCTACTCTTAATGCTGCCAACCTGCCTATTTCTTTTTATTATCTCTTGGCATTACGTTGCTTTCTCTTGGAGTATCTTTGAAGGCTCACAAGAAGCAGGGGGTATAGATGCCCGATATCTGTTTAAAACCACCATCTTATTAATGCCAGTACTGATGATTATTCAAGGATTAGCAGAAACATTAAAAGCGGTATTGGTTATTCAGGGTTTTGAATCTGAAGTGAACGCATTAAATGAACAAGAAGAGGAGCACGGATTATGATTGAACTACTTCCTCTGATGTTGTTTGGCTTCGTATTTATTGTACTGTTGATTGGTTACCCTGTAGCGTTTGCCTTGGCGGGTTCAGCACTGCTGTTTGCCTTGATTGGTTTTGTTACTGACACCTTTGACCCCGTATTTTTAGAAGCGATACCGAATCGAATTCAAGGCATCTTATCCAATGAACTGTTGATTGCGATTCCGCTGTTTGTCTTTATGGGTGTGATGCTTGAAAAGTCAAAAATTGCTGAAGAGCTACTTGATACGATGGGACAAGTGTTTGGTGGCAAACCGGGCGGTCTTGGCTTATCAGTATTGATTGTTGGTATGTTATTAGCAGCCAGTACTGGAATTGTCGGTGCAACGGTTGTTACCATGGGACTATTAGCCCTGCCAACCATGCTAAAACGGGGCTACTCACCTGAAGTCGCGACCGGCGTAATTTGTGCTTCTGGTACTTTGGGACAGATAATTCCACCTTCTATTGTATTGGTACTGCTGGGTGATGTTATCTCATCAGCTTATCAACAAGCGCAACTTGACCAAGGTATTTTTGCTCCAGAAAGTGTCACGGTGGGTGATCTCTTCTTGGGTGCACTGATCCCTGGAATGTTGTTGGTCGCTTTGTATGCGATATATATTATTATTATTGCGTTTGTAAGTCCTTCTAAAGTGCCACCGATTCCAGAAGATGAGCGAAAAGTGAGTAAAGAGCTGTGGATGCAAGTTCTTACTGTTCTTGTTCCGCCAATTTCACTGATTATTTTAGTTCTGGGTTCTATTTTAGGCGGCATTGCCACTCCAACAGAAGCGGCTTCAGTTGGTTCTGTTGGTGCGATTATTCTGGCTAAGTTTAAGAAAACCTTAAATCTGACGATATTAAAAAGAGTGTTGCAAAGCACCACTGAAGTCACCGCAATGGTCTTTATGATTTTGATTGGCGCTTCGGTTTTCTCTTTAGTATTTAGAGGATTTGGTGGTGATGACTTGATTCGTGACTTCTTAATGAACCTGCCAGGTGGGGTATTCGGTGCCGTCTTTTTAGTGATGGTGGTCATGTTTTTACTTGGCTTCTTTTTAGACTTCATCGAGATCACTTTTGTCGTTATCCCAATTGTTGCACCTGTACTATTAAGCATGGGCTTAGACCCAGTATGGCTTGGTATTATGATTGCGCTTAACTTACAGACGTCATTTTTAACACCGCCGTTTGGATTCTCATTATTTTACTTACGTGGGGTCGCACCTGATTCCATATCAACACCGCAGATCTATCGTGGGGTGATCCCATTTATCATGATTCAGCTGGTGGTGATTGGTATGTTAGCGTATTGCCCAAAGTTGGCAACTTGGCTACCTAACGCGGTATATGGTTAAGTAATCATATAAAGTAACAGAAAATAAAAACTCCGATAGTTCTTCAACTCTCGGGGTTTTTTAATGGGTCTGTATTGTGGTTATTTTACTGTCCACGCGATGGTTTCAGCGGCGCGAATTGGCACAACGACATCGTTACCAAATGAGAGTGTAGCCGGAACGCTCCACTCCTCTTTTATTAAGGTAATAGTATCTTGATTACGTGGTAGTTCATAAAAATCGGGGCCATTGTGACTAGCAAAGGCTTCTAGGTTATCTAGCTTACCTTCCGCTTCAAACACTTCAGCATAAAGCTCAACGGCAGCGTGTGCAGTGTAAGAGCCAGCACAACCACATGCGTTCTCTTTTTTGTCTTTTGCGTGAGGCGCCGAATCAGTACCTAAAAAGAACTTCTTGTTGCCACTGGTTGCCGCTTTAATTAAGGCGTGCTGGTGCGTATTACGCTTTAGAATTGGCAAGCAGTAAAAATGCGGTTTGATGCCGCCCACTAGCATGTGGTTACGATTGTACATTAGGTGGTGAGCGGTGATGGTTGCCGCTACATTGTCATTGGCATTACGAACAAACTCGGCAGCATCGGCAGTAGTAATGTGCTCAAGAACAATTTTTAAATCTGGGAAGTCATTAACAATCGGCGCAAGAACGCTGTCTAAAAACTGCTTTTCACGGTCAAAGATATCAATGTCGTCGGTGGTGACTTCACCATGGATAAGAAGCAACATACCCACTTCTTGCATCGTTTCTAATACCGGATAAATCTTCTTTGCAGACGTAACACCAGAATCTGAGTTGGTGGTTGCACCAGCAGGGTAGAGCTTAGCCGCGTACACTTTACCTGACGCCTTTGCTTTGCGAATCTCATCGGGTGTTGTCTGGTCTGTTAGATACAGCGCCATCAACGGTTCAAACGTAGAGGTTGTATTGTGAGCTTGAATTCGCTCACGGTAGCTTAATGCCATTTCGGTATTTGTAATTGGTGGCATAAGGTTCGGCATGATCAGAGCACGGCCATTATAACGGCTGATGTCTTTAACGGTATCGGCCAATACATCGCCATCACGAAGGTGTATGTGCCAATCATCTGGGCGAGTTATGGTTATTGTCGTCATTGCAGCTCCAATCATTAAGTAAACGTTTGCCCTGCTTAGGCGATAGGATGATAGTAGAAACAAACTTGAGAATCACGATTTATTTCTATAAAAGGGAAAAACACGCTTTAGATGGTAGAAAACTGTATTTACGCAGTTTGTATTAGGAGATATAACGAAGAGACGATTAATAACTAAGCAAAATAGCGATTATCGAACAAAAAAAGCGCAAACAGTCACTTATAAGTAAAATACTACTTTTCTTTTTCCTAAGTGATGGCATTATTACACTCATCTCAGCGTGCATCGTATAATGGCTATTACCTCAGCCTTCCAAGCTGATGATGTGGGTTCGATTCCCACTGCACGCTCCAACTTCTCTTTGAGGTTGTGATGAGATAACACTGTGACAATCCGCAATATTATAAGTTTCAATATTGCGTGCATCGTATAATGGCTATTACCTCAGCCTTCCAAGCTGATGATGTGGGTTCGATTCCCACTGCACGCTCCATATAGTTCAATTCTCACTTTAATTCACAGTTCAAATTTATCCCAATTTCAATTATATTCTAATTAATTTTTTTCCAAATAAATTTACCCCAATTACATTTTATTCTTTAGCACTTGATGGCGTGTTTTTGTGTGTCTGTATCCAAATCATTTTACTGTTTAAGCCTACCCAAAATTACTCGGTGACCAAACTCCTTATAGCGTGTAAAGTTTGATTTACCTGTTAAACAGTGTAATAATTAATTTACTTGCTACAGCGTGTAAGGTGTAATATGAAAATCTCTACAACAAAACAGCTCAGTGCATATTTAAAGGATGTTCGTTTAGATAATGAATTATCACAAACAGATGTCGCTAAAAAAGTTGGAGTACGCCAAGATACTGTTTCAAATTTTGAGTTGAGATCTGGAACGACCAAAATGGATACTTTTTTTAAACTGCTTTCTGCGCTTGAGTTAGAATTTGAAATAAAACCTCGTAATAGCAAAACGGGCGATGATGAGTCGGGTTGGAAAGAGGAGTGGTAATGGCTATCTTAGATGTCTACCTCAATGGTTATCTCGTTGGCGAGTTTAAAAAGTCTAGTAACGGCGCTCACTCTTTTTGCTACTCAACTAACTGGTTAGCATTGAGCGGAAGCCGCCCAATATCATTATCAATGCCACTGGTTAAATCCGAATATCGTGGTGATGTTGTCTATAACTACTTTGATAATTTACTGCCTGATAACTCAGAAGTCAGGCAACGTATTGTTGCGCGTTATCAGGCGGGTTCCTCTCTACCCTTTGATTTGTTATCTATGATCGGTAGAGACTGCGTAGGTGCTTTGCAGCTATTACCAAAGGGGGAAGCCCCTCTTAACGTTAAAAATCTAGAATATAGAGCATTAAGTAATGAAGAGTTAGATAAAATAATAATGGGATATCGTACCGATATACCACTTGGTATGATTGAAGATCTGCAAGATTTCCGCATATCCGTTGCGGGAGCACAAGAAAAAACAGCGTTATTGAATATCGATCAAACTTGGTGTTTACCTTTAAACGCTACACCTACTTCGCACATTATCAAGCTACCTATCGGGCAGATTCAAAGCCACTCTTACTCTCTAGATATGTCTGATAGCGTAGAGAATGAATTTTTATGCATGCTATTGTTGCAAGCCTACGGCTTATCTGTTGCTGGATGTGAAATCCTAGCGTTAGGGGAGATGAATGTACTTTCTGTAGAACGTTTTGATCGCCAATATTCAAGTGATAGAAAATGGTTAATGAGAAGGCCTCAAGAAGATTACTGCCAAGTATTTAATACACCTTCAGCCTTGAAGTATGAAAATCAAGGTGGCCCTGGTATTGAGCAAATCATGAATCATCTATTAGGCTCAAAGAATGCTGCAAAAGATAGGGCTGATTTTATGAAGGCGCAAGTATTGTTTTGGTTGATGGGGGCATCAGATGGTCACGCTAAAAATTTTTCTATTTTCATTTTCCCTGATGGACAATTTCAATTAACACCGTTTTATGATGTGTTATCAGTTTTCCCTGTTGTGAATAAAAAAGGGGTGAATATTCGCCAAGTGAAACTGGCGATGGGCTTAAAAGCGACGAAAGGTAAAAAGTATCATATTAATAAAATTTACCCTCGACACTTCATTGAAACGGCAAAACAAGTTGGATTTGAAACAACTAAAATGGAAAGTATACTAAGTGAGATTAAAGCTGGCACTGAGCAAATAATTATTGAGACTCAAGCAAAGTTGGCAATGGATTTCCCTAAAAAGATATCAGAAAGTATATTCTCAGGGATGCTAACACAGCTTAAAAAATTGTAAATTCAGTTTCAAATGTTGAATTTTTTCAATACCAAAGCTCAGTGGGTTAACCCTTCCAAGCTTCCTTCCTATTTCTACAATCCTGACCTTTTGACAGTTAACCTCTTTGTTGTGGGTTTTTTGCGTGTCTAGCGTATATGTTTTTCGGGTTGAATATCTGTTGTTGTTTTTATTGAGAATGACTATCATTAGTGTTAGTGTGCGCTTCTATATGTTTCTTAGGTATTTTTCATATGCTAGAACGTAAAAAGGCCGCTATCGCCTTGATGGCACTAATTGTTTCTAATTTTCTCTATGTCAATGTCGTTTGGGCTGACCCCATTAAATTTACTGACCAAGCTGGGCGTGACATTACTTTACCTTCGGTGCCAAAAAGAGTTGCTACCATTGCGACCCCAGCTGGTTCGATGGTAGTTACCATTACCAATGATGGTAACTCGTTGGTCGGGACTTCTCCTAATTCCCACAATGCTATTATTGAAGGTGTTTTGGACGAGTTTTACCCTGAGCTGAGTAAGGTATCTTCAGATATTATTTCCAAACAAGGGACTCCAAATATTGAAGAGCTGCTTAATTTAGAGCCGGATGTCGTTCTGCAATGGGCCCGAAAAACCAAATCCATAGATGCGCTTGAGGCTGCTGGGTTAACAGTGGTTGGCATGAAGTATCAAAAAATAGACATTGCTAAAACATGGTTAACTGATATCGCGTTAATGATGGATAAGAAAGAGAGAGCGGAAAAAATCCTCAAGTGGCATCAGAGCACATATAAGCGGATTACCAGCAAAACAAAACTGGTGCCCGACGCAAACAAACCCAAAGTATTATATATGCTAGCCCCTCAAAGAGCGGCGGGACCCAATAGCCATTTTCAATTTTTCATGGATACAGCCGGTGCAAAGAATGCACTCAGCGTTGATGCCGCATTCATTGATATTGACCCAGAGATGGTGCTTGAAGCTAACCCAGATATTATTTGGTTGTTTGGTTTCAATGCAAAGCTGACACCAGAAACTATTTATAATAATCCCATTTTGAGTTCGATAAGTGCCGTAAAAAACAAACGAATATATAAAGTGCCGGTTGGTGGGGATCGATGGGATCCACCTAATCAGGAATCTCCTTTGGGCTGGGAATGGTTCACACGAACAGTACACCCTGACTTACTTGATGGCTCCATTCGTGATTCTATTTTGTCTGCTTACCCTATGTTGTATGGAAAAACTCCGTCAGAAGCCCAATTGGCGCATATATTAAGAGAAGAGATGAATAAAGATGGGAAAGACTACGTGAAGATAATTCACTAAACTAAGTAGGGCACAATGTTAGTTAAAAATAGAAATATCGGCACAAATAAATGGTTAGACTCTGCCGACCTTTCATTAACTTCAACTAGGGAAAGGGCTTATATCTGGCAACTATCTTGTCTTTTTGTGCTGTTGCTTCTGGTGATGATATTTGCTCTTTCAACAGGACGTTATGACATTTCATTTAGTAATGTACTCAGTATACTTGCCGCCAATGTATTTGATATATCAAATTATGGTGAAATGAGTTGGCAGATTGTTGAAGAACGTATAGTTGAGTTAGTTCGTTTACCGCGTATTCTTGTTGCAGGGTTATGTGGCGCCGCTTTGTCTATCAGTGGGGCTGCATTACAAGGGATGTTTCGTAACCCTTTAGTTGGACCGCAGGTGATAGGTGTATCATCAGGTGCTGCTTTTGGGGGCGTGCTTTCTATTCTTTTTATGCTGCCCGACTATTTTATTCCGGTCGCTGCTTTTTTATTTGGTTTGATTGCTTTAATGATAACGATGGCGATAGCAAGCGCTGGGGGCGGGAAAAATATTCTTGCACTTATTCTTGGTGGCATAGTGACATCCGCTTTCTTTTCTTCATTGGTGTCTCTTGCTAAATATACCGCCGATCCTGATGACAGCCTTCCAGCGATTGTTTATTGGTTACTAGGGTCCTTCAATGAATCTGGTTATGTTGATGTACTTTATCTGTTAGTTCCAGTATTGACGGCTGGAGTATTGATTCTCAAAATGCGACATGTAATCAATATACTCTCGCTCGGCGAGGAAGAGGCCCGTTCCATTGGTATTAATGTTGATGCTAGCCGGTGGGTAGTTCTTTTATCTTGTTCGTTGTTGATTGCAGCAACAGTGTCTGTCAGCGGAATTGTTGGCTGGGTAGGCTTAATCATTCCTCATTTTTCCCGGATGATTACTGGAGCTAACCACGCCCGATTGTTGCCAATATCGATGCTAATAGGTGCAATATATATGATTTTAGTTGATACCGTGGCGCGCACAGCAAGTTATGGTGAAATCCCTATTGGTGTGCTTACTTCATTAATTGGAGCGCCTATTTTTGGTTGGTTACTGTATCGGACTCAAATGAAGGGCTGGAGCAATGATTAACGTTGATAATATCTCTTTTCAATACCCAGGAGCGGGTAAACCCATTTTCGAAGGACATAGCTTCACCCTAGAAAGAGGAGAGGTTTTGGCAATACTGGGTCCTAACGGGTCAGGAAAAACCACACTGATTAAAGCATTACTTGGTTTACTACCTTTAAGCAGTGGAACCGTGAATATTTCAGGGCGTTGCTCATATGTACCTCAAAATACCTTGAGTCCATTTGATTACAGTGTAGGAGAAATGGTCGTTATGGGTGCTAGTGGTCAAAATGGTCTTTTTGCTACACCCTTAAAGCGAGATAGGTATCGAACTGAACAGGCACTGGAACAGGTCGGTATGTTGAATTATATCAATGAAAATTTTGCTCATTTAAGTGGCGGACAAAAACAGCTCATTCTGATTGCCAGAGCATTGGTTTCCGATCCTTGTATCTTGATTCTTGATGAACCAACATCGGCGTTGGATTATCATAATCAGGATAAAGTATTGCAAACAATGGCGGATGTCAGTCTGGCGGGTAGGTCAGTCATCTTTACCACCCACTGTCCTCATCAGGCACTCCATGTATCCGATAAAGTTCTTTTGGTTAAAGCTCATGCCCCTAGCATATTTGGTTTTTCAGATAATATTCTTGAAGAGAAGCATTTAAGCCAACTTTACGAACTGCCTATTGTTCGTCACTCTTTAGAACATGGGGACATAATCGTGCCTCGTTTTAGCGACATTTCAAAACGGAATGCTGTCAAGCCGTCCTTTAAGGCTGAATGATGATACTGTCAGTTCGCCCTATGCAGTTAAGCAACAGATAATAACTGTTTGAGCAAATCTTCACATTGAGCTCTATTCATCAGCTTAGGCACTGGATATTCGCAGTACGCTTCTCTAACGGCACGTTTAGCCAGTGTTGGAATGTCTTGCTCTTTTAGTTGTGGAAAACCAGTTTGAATATTCAATGTTCGGTTCAGTGCTTTTACGCCAGCAACAAATTTATGCGCCGCTTCAACTTGGGTATCATCACGAGTAGAAAGCCCTGCTGCTATCGCTAATTCAGCATACTGACACAAAGATTTTTCAAACGAAAAGTCCAACACATGCGGTAGAATTACCGCATTCGCTAGCCCGTGTGGTATATGATAATAACCACCCATTTGGTGGGCAATAGCGTGCACATAACCAATGGATGCGCGGGTAAACGCCACGCCAGCATTAAAACTTGCAATGGACATTTGACGCCTTGCTTCTACATCGTTGCCGTCTAAGTAAGCTTTTGGTAAGTAAGAAAATATGCGTTTGACCGCATCATAACTGTAAGCCTTAGTTTGTTTCGTCGCATAACTGCCTATGTATGACTCTATTGCGTGGGTAAGTGCATCGAGACCGGTTTCAGCGGTAATATTGGCAGGTAAACCTTTCATTAATAGTGGGTCAAGGATGGCAACGGCGGGAACTAAGTTCGGATCAATAATGGTCAGTTTCAGTTTTTTATCTGGATCAGATATAACGGCAACAATCGTTGCTTCTGAACCGGTACCTGCTGTTGTTGGGATGGCAATAAACGGTGGTAGCGCTTTGCGTACGCGTAATAAACCGATGAGCTTTTTCACCTCTACATTTTTAACTGCCGCAGCCGCAATACCCTTGGCACAGTCCATCGATGAACCGCCGCCTAATGCAATCAGGCTATCACATCCACTCTGTTTGTATCGTTGCACACCATTAGCAATTAATGGCAAAGTTGGGTCGGGTGTTACGTCATCAAATAGAACATAGCTAATATTCTGGGCATCCAGTGCATCGGTCAAAAGCTTGGTAATACCGAGTTTTACCAGTATCGCATCAGTCACAATTAACGGTTTCGTACCCCCCATTCGTGTTAATACTTGAGCGGTTTGTGTGATCGCGCCTTCACCTTCAATGAGTTTGGGCAAAGGGATGGGTACTAGCTTGTTGGCTTGTCCACGTATATTTATAACTGATTGATGTAACATCATATTCCATTTTGATTGATACATTATTGGAATCAACATGATAGTTGATGATTAACATATTGGTCTATTTTTTGTTTGGGTTTTGTGGAGCATCAGGTGAACGATAATAACCGTGATGTGAATACATTTATTATTCAAATCACCTTATGATTTGATTAAGCGTATTTTTCGAATCATAGATAGCCTCGCTAACCAACCACCGCATTTAGTACACTAAAACTGGCAATCAAACAGGCTCTTGCCACCATAGGCGAAAACGGACTTGCTAAAGCATGTGTTCCGATAGGAGGCCCTGACATTGACGCCGCTCCATTCATCACTCCCGCTAAACTGCCTAAAATTAACGGAGCTAAACGGCTCTTTTTTGAGTATTGAAAGCCACGTTGAATCATAAATGCCGAAACAAATATAAAGCCACTGATGATCAAAATAATCGATTGTTGGTCAACAGATGTAAGTAGCAATAGACCAACAGGTGTGAATATTAGACATGGGATAAACACCTGTGTTACCCACGACCAATCGATAAAACGTCTTACTTTTGGTAGCAGTTGAATATTGCCTAGGCAGTCGATCAGCATAAACACAGGAACCAATTTGATTACGGGAACAAACAACGCACTCAAGGGCAAAGCAATTAACGTAAAACCAAATCCAGAAAAGCTACGAACGATGGCTGCAAAGATGAAAATGACAATCAAAGCAAAGAAGGTGGGGCTAAAAATAAGTTCCATAAATAGACTCTAACAACTGGTCTCTATAACAGAGAACAAAGAGTGATTAATTGGAGAGGATTGTGCGTCTGGATATCAGAAATGGCAAGTGGATTACTGATATTTTATATGAAAATCACTGCCTTCGTGCCGATTGCTGCCCTTTTAGTTATTGTTGTTGATTCAGGTCACAGTGTGAAATTCGGCTCAAACGAACCTATGTTCGAATAGAGGTAGCTTGGTAGGATTGATGTCAACATGTGCTATTATCGCCATGCATGGATCGTAACTTATTTATAATAATTAGGAATGACGGATGAAGATTTCCCCCTCTCGTATGACGCATTTAAAACAGTTAGAAGCTGAATCTATTCACATTATGCGTGAAGTGGTTGCTGAGTTTGATAATCCAGTAATGCTTTATTCTGTGGGCAAAGACTCTTCTGTCATGTTGCACTTGGCTAAAAAAGCGTTTGCACCTGGTACTCCGCCATTTTCATTGATGCATGTTGATACCACCTGGAAATTCAAAGAGATGATCCAATTTCGTGATTATATGGCTAAAAAAGTCGGTATGAACCTTATCGTCCACCAAAATCCGGAAGGTGTAGCGATGGGTATTGACCCATTTGTTCACGGTTCATCCAAACATACCGACATCATGAAAACCCAAGGGCTTAAACAAGCCTTAAATAAATACGGTTTTGATGCCGCCTTTGGGGGTGCTCGCCGAGACGAAGAAAAATCTCGCGCTAAAGAACGCGTTTATTCTTTCCGGGATAAAAACCACCGTTGGGATCCAAAGAACCAACGCCCGGAGTTGTGGAATATTTATAACAGCAAAGTCGATAAAGGCGAAAGTATTCGCGTATTCCCTTTGTCGAATTGGACAGAGTTAGATATTTGGCAGTACATCCATTTGGAAAGTATTCCTATCGTGCCTTTATATTTTGCCGCCAAACGCCCGGTTGTCGAGCGTGATGGCATATTAATTAAAGTTGATGACGACAGAATGCCTTTAGA
>JAESQY010000040.1 GCA_016764915.1 Aliivibrio sp.
CATGCCACCGCCAATGACGAGGCAATCGACCTTGGCTACCAGATTGGAGAGTAGTTCAAGTTTTGAAGAAACCTTGGCTACATCAACCTGAAAATCAGCCCCTAAATTCTCTTGTGATAAACGTAAGTAGTGTCTTAACACTCTGTTTTGAGACATTTCAGGAAGCTTTGGTGGTTCAGCTCTACGCATCGAACTCGGTAGCAATTGTGACGCCTCACCCGCATCTTCACGAATACTCTTTTCAACACTAGGCACTAAAATACCGCGTTCACCCGGTGTGCTCAGTTCAAAAATAATAGGCTCATCCCATTTAGCTTGATGATAGCGTCTAACGTTATTTTGATCGTCTGATAATCTATGTTTGCTTATATTTTCCATTATTTTGTCATCTCCTTTAATGCAGCGATCAGATCATCAATGTTCTTTTGGCTATGAATCTCACTAAAACAGTACAGTGCGCTTTGACCTAGTTGTGGAAATGATTCTGAAAGATCATGACCGGCAAAGATCCCTTTACTGCGCAGATGTTCATTAATCTGTTTTACCGTTTTCCCTGTCTTATCAAAGTTAACCACAAACTCGTTGTAGTGATACTGACTAGAAAAAGGAATGGAAAGTGCCGTTATTTTCGATATCGCGTTCATGGCATATTTTGTTTTTTGCAAAATACCTTCGGCTAACTCCTGCATGCCATGAGGTCCCATCAATGCCATATAGACACCAGCAGTAATCCCCCACAATGCAGCCGCCGTACCGACAAACTCATTGCCCTCTTCACGTTTACCAAAAGAGGTTCGGTCATAAGCAACATCACCAAAACCATATTCGCCATCAACGATGGTAGGAATAATGCCAAACAGACGCGATGGGTATTGAGCAATCATATCTGGGTTATCATGACTGGCAATGAAGCCTCCTTGACCGCCGCCATATTGCATATGAATACCCAGAGGCTGTATGTCACCACACACTATATCGGCACCATATTTTGCTGGTGGAGCAATCGAACCGAGTGAGCTTGGGTTTACACTCACGACCACAAGTGCACCTGCTGCATGAGCAAGATCCGATAAGATTTGACCATCTTCAATTTGGCCTAAAAATGAAGGCACTTCAAAATAGACAGCGGCAATCTCATCACTCAACATTGATTTCAGTACCGATTGATCAAGCAGTCCACTCTCATTGAGCATCGGAACTTTAATCAGTTCAACATTGGCACGGCAATAGGTCTGCATCATTGAGAACTTATCTGGATTAATATTTTCTGAGACAAGTACTTTAGATCGATTGGTATAACGTCCAGCCATACAGACTGAGGTAGCAGAAGCTTGATACCCGTCATAACATGGAACATTAACCACTTCCATATCAAGCATTTCTGTCATCATTGAACAATATTCAAACAGCGTCTGAAAGCGACCATGGTCATCATAGGGTTCACCCGCATAAGCGGTAAGAAACTCAGAACGACCATTAATTTCATCACAAATAGCCGGAACGTGATGTTGATAACAACCACCACCAAGGAAGCTAAGATTCTCATCACAACTGCTGTTCTTATTTAAGATCTGCTGCACATGACGTTTTAGTTCGAACTCTGACTCATATGATTCAGGTAAATTTAATCTTCTATCCATACGTAAGGATTTCGGAATGCCGACTAATAACTCTTCGACATCACTAACACCAATCGCTTTAAGTAATTGTTCTTTAATGCTTGGATCGCTATTAGGTATGTATGGATGGGCTCGTTGTTTCTCCATTGCCTAGTTCCCTTCTTTTATGTAATGTAAGTTAATTGTTAATACAACCAGACTAATCGTTACAAATTGAGTTCACAATTGACGTTTTTTTAATCATTGATTCAATGAGATTTAACCATATGACTAAATACATCTTTCCTCCTTTACAGACCTTACTCACCTTTGAGTGCTGTGCCCGTCTAGGTAGCTTCAGTAAAGCGGCAGATGAACTTTGTTTGACCCCGCCGGCTATAACCCATCAAATCAAGCAGTTAGAGTCGTGGTTAAACACAACTCTATTTAATAGAATGCACCGTGGGATCAAACTGACTCAACAAGGAGAAACCTTTGCTGTAGAAGTAGAAGAGATCTTAAACCAACTCAATTCCTGCTTAAATCGATTTAAATCAAAAGCCCACAGCAGCAATATCACGCTCTCGTTAACTCCTGCTTTGGCGACCAAATGGTTGATCAGCCGTTTAGGTCGTTTTTGGAAACAGCATCCCGATATCCAGCTGCGTTTGCATCACTCTATTGAAGCCGTTGATCTGATGAGTGACAGTGCTGATATTGCGATACGTTGGGGGGATGGAAAGTGGCCTGGCGTTATCTCTGAGCCTCTTTTGTCTGGAAACAGAAAGCCTGTCATGTTGCCAAAAGTTGCCGAACAGCTAAAAAATAAAAGTGCCGCAGGATTAGATTCGTGTATTTTATTGCATGAGGATTCATATCTTGATTGGCCACAGTGGCTTAAGTTAAACCAGTTGAGTTTAACGAATGCCCATCAAGGTCCACAAATAGATGATGCTAGTGTCCTATTAATGGCGGTATTAGCAGGAGAGGGGGTAGCTTTAGGAAGGATTTCAGTACTTGAAGATGATCTAAAGTCGGGAGCGCTGGTCTCCCCGTTTGAATTATCACTTCCATCTAAAGATAGGTATTGGTTAGTTTATCCTGAGTACGCCAAAAGCAACCCCGCGATAATGGCATTAAGAGCTTTTTTACGCCATGAAGCCAACAGTAAATACAACGATGATTCACAATATTTAGTTGATGATTAGTCACTCATAAGAAGGAGAGCTTTTGCTCTATCAATCGAATTTCACTTACATTACTCGTAAAATCACCAATCGAAACTCATTTGCTCTTTATCACCTTGTTCTGCGTTAAGACCAACGGATAGACCTATAAGACGTATCCCTCGCCCATTTTTTCTTGACAGCGCTTCTTGCAATAACTCAGTAAAAAATCCCTTATCTAATGTATGTTTTTTATGCTCAACAGTCGTTTGCTTGAAATCACTAAATTTTAATTTCACTCCTTGTCGAACGATTTCTTTTTCAGGTGATACTTTTTCAAGCCTAGTAACTAAGGATAGGTACAAATTATCCACCGCCTCTGTACATTCTACTTCAGTGTAAATATCAGCACTAAAGGTTCTTTCAACCCCCACGGACTTTCTGACCCTTGATACTTCAACGGCTCTTTTATCGATACTGTGACACCTATCCCACAGCGTTTGACCAAACCTGCCAAAGTGTTTCACTAAAAGATGTTGTTCATAATCCTTAACGTCTTTACCGTGGAATAAACCTAATTGATGCAGTTTATGTAACGTTACTTTCCCCACACCCGAGATTTTACCTAACTCCAATTCCTCAATAAACGAATTCAATTCACTAGGAGGAACAACACAAATTCCGTTTGGTTTGTTGATATCAGATGCCACTTTAGCAACAAACTTAATGGGAGCGACTCCCGCACTGGCGGTAAGGTGCAACTCGGATTCTATTGTCTTTCTGATGTCTTGAGCTATTAATGTAGCTGAACCTTTAAATAGAGTTGAGTTAGTTACATCTAAGTAAGCCTCATCTAAGGAGAGTGGTTCAATTACATCAGTATATCTAGCAAATATTTCACGTATTTGCTGAGAAACAACCTTGTACTCCTCCATATTTCCAGAAACAACGGTTAGGTGTGGGCATAACCTGAGAGCATGCGCTGTAGGCATTGCTGAGCGAATACCATATTTACGCGCCTCATAGTTACATGTAGAAAGTACACCGCGGCCAAACTGAGAGCCGCCTATTGCCAATGGAATGCCCCTGAGGCTGGGATTGTCTCGCGCCTCAACGGCTGCATAGTAGCAATCAAGATCTATGTGAATAATTTTACTAATCATACCCCCCTCAATGTGGCGCTTTCAATAAACTGACACTATACACTGTGTATACGCACAGTTAAAAGAGGTTTTAATGACCATTCTCGATCGCTTGTTGAACACAAAGGCCCACCTACTGCAAATAAAGCACAGGTGGTCAATGTAATAGCTTCAAAAGTTGTCGCTGGCGAGGTTGATATTAACGATGATTCAGATGGCAGTACTACTAGCTATCACTATAGGTGGTATGACTCAGCCTAAGGAATTAATGTTTATTACTCAACAACACACATGGGTGTTTGGGCGATTGGATCTCGATGAATCTGCGCATTTAAAGAGAACACCGATTTCAATAGACTTTGAGACAACACCGTTTCAGGCTCACCTTGAGTAATGATTTCCCCCTCTTTCATCACAATAAGATAATCACAGTAACGCGCCGCTTGATTAATGTCGTGAAGCACCGTGACTATCGTTTTTCCTGCGTTATTCAGTGTTTTAAATAATGTCATCAACTCTACCTGATGACTCAAATCCATATAAGTCGTCGGTTCGTCTAACAGTAAGTAAGAGGTATCTTGAGCAAGCGTCATCGCGAGCCAAACACGTTGCCTTTGGCCTCCAGATAATTCGCTCACAAATTGATCTTCTAGCTCAGTAATGCCTACCTTTAACATCACATCTTGAATAATATTGTTGTCCTCTAGTGTCAGTCGCCCCCAAAATCCGGTATAAGGACTGCGTCCGTAGGCAACTAAATCTTTCACCTTAATACCTTCTGGTATTGGTTGAGTTTGAGGAAGCAAGGCGAGCTGTGTGGCTAAATAAGTTGACGGCAGTTTGTACAGATTTTTTCCCTGCCAGTGCACCTCACCATCCTGCGGTGATAAAATTCGTGCCATCGCTTTGAGCAACGTTGACTTACCGCAACCATTTGGTCCCAGTAGCGCTACTATCTTGCCATCTGGAATAGAGAGGTTGATATTTTTAACGATAGTCTTACCGTTGTATCCCACCGATAAATTATGAGTGCTAAGAGACATAAATTATTTCGTCCTGAGTAATAACCAAAGAAAATAAGGCGCGCCTATCACGGCGGTTAAAATGCCAGCAGGCAGTTCAACAGGTGGATTAATAGTACGGGCTACTAAGTCGGCCATGAGTAAAATCGTCATGCCCACAACCATGGCGCAGGGCAACAATATTTGATGCCGGCTACCTACTATGTGCCTTGCTATATGGGGGGCGACCAATCCTAAAAAACCGATTGGGCCGCATATTGCCACGCAAGAGGCCGTTAAACCTACAGCAATGGCCAATGAGAAGATGCGTGTCATTGATATAGACACGCCTAAACTGATGGCTACTTCATCGCCCAGCGCAATCAGATTCATCCGTTTTGCCAATCCAAAAGCCAATGGTAATAAACCTAACCAAGGCAGTAACATGGTGACTTGGTCCCAGCCTCTTCCCCATAAACTCCCTGTTAGCCATAACAGCGCATTGTTGATTTCTAATGGGCGCGTCAACATTAAAAAGTCAATAGCACTGCTGTACAACGCTGCCATCGCAATACCAGTAATGGCAATTTTTATCACGCCACTGTGCGCGCCGCATATCCACCATAACAACAACGCAGCAGTCACCCCGCCAAATAACGCAGCCCA
>JAESQY010000041.1 GCA_016764915.1 Aliivibrio sp.
GCGCTTTTAAGCCGAAGGCGACATTTTCATAGATGCTCATGGGGAAAGGGTTTGGCTTTTGAAATACCGTCTTAAGCAACTTGGCGAAGATCCATGGGTTGCTATCGCTAAGCGTTACCCAGAAGGTCACAAGCTTTCTGGACGTGTTACTAACCTTACTGACTACGGTTGCTTCGTTGAAATCGAAGAAGGCGTTGAAGGTCTTGTACACGTATCTGAAATGGACTGGACTAATAAGAACATCCACCCTTCTAAAGTTGTCAATGTTGGCGATGAAGTTGAGGTTATGGTTCTTGATATCGACGAAGAACGTCGTCGTATTTCTCTAGGCCTTAAGCAGTGTAAAGCTAACCCTTGGCAGACCTTCTCTGAAGCTCAAGCTAAAGGCGATCAAGTTACTGGTAAGATTAAGTCAATCACTGACTTTGGTATCTTCATCGGTCTTGACGGCGGCATTGACGGTCTAGTTCACCTATCTGACATTTCATGGGATGCTTCTGGCGAAGACGCAGTTCGTGACTTTAAGAAAGGCGACGAGATCTCTGCAGTTGTTCTAGCTGTTGACGCTGAGCGTGAGCGTATTTCTCTAGGTGTTAAGCAGATGGAAGAAGACCCATTCAACAACTACCTAGCAGATATTAAGAAAGGTACTCTAGTTACTGGTACTGTTTCAGCTGTTGATGCTAAAGGCGCAACAATTGAACTTGCTGCTAACGTTGAAGGTTACATCCGTTCTTCTGAAATCTCACGTGACCGTGTTGAAGATGCATCTCTAATCGTTAATGTTGGCGATAGCATTGAAGCTAAGTTCACTGGCGTTGACCGTAAGAACCGCGTAATCAACCTTTCTGTTAAAGCTAAAGACGAAGCTGACGAGAAAGAAGCAATGGCAACTCTGAACAAGCAAGACGATAGTGCATTCGGTAGCGCTATGGCTGACGCTTTCAAAGCAGCTAAAAACTAAAAATGTTGGAGAGAGCCTTGCGCTCTCTTCTCTTTCGATAAGCAATAGCAAATAAGACGAGGGCGTTTATGACAAAGTCTGAATTAATTGAAAGGCTATGTAGTCAACAGACCCATCTTTCAGCTAAAGAGCTAGAAGATGCAGTCAAGGAAATCCTTGAACAAATGGCAACGACTCTAGAAGGCGGTGATCGCATCGAGATTCGTGGTTTTGGCAGTTTCTCTCTGCACTATCGAGAGCCACGTTTAGGTCGTAATCCGAAAACTGGTGATAAAGTTGAGTTGGACGGTAAATACGTTCCTCACTTTAAACCAGGAAAAGAGTTACGCGAACGTGTGAATATAAATAGTTAAAGCCATTGGCTGATATAAACGGCATACTTTTAGTATGCCGTTTTTTTTTGTATGAATGCATGGTTTGAAATCAAAAATTACTGCATAATCGGTAGATTAGAAATGAAGGCTAGAGGATAGCAAGTGAAAATCATTACTGTATTACTTTTAGTAGCGTTCTTCCTCATCGCAGTTGCGTTTGGGGCTCAAAACCAAATACTAGTACAATTTAACTATTTAGTAGCTCAAGGTGAATTTCAATTATCAACGCTATTATCGATTTTTTTCGGTGTTGGTTTTGGAGTAGGTTGGCTAATTTGCGGTGGATTGTATTTTAAAGCTAGATTCAGTTTGCGACGTTTAAAAAAGAAAATAACGAAACAGACCAGTGAGCTTGAAAAACTACGAGTTACACCTGCAAGTTCACAGAACCAAAAGGGATAAGAGTTAATGCTTGAGCTGCTGTTTCTTTTATTGCCTATTGCTGCCGCTTACGGCTGGTATATGGGTAATAGAAATGCTCGTCATCAACGTCAAAAACAAAATAACCACTTGTCACGTCAGTATGTGGCCGGGTTGAACATGCTACTTTCTGATCAATCAGATAAAGCCGTTGATCACTTTATCGAACTGTTACAAGTTGATAACGAGACAATCGACACGCACCTTATTTTAGGTAATCTATTTCGTAGCCGTGGTGAAGTTGACCGTGCTATTCGAATACATCAAAATCTCATTGCACGATCAAGTTTGACTATTGAACAGAGAAATATCGCCCTACAGCAATTAGCTAAAGATTATATGGTTGCGGGCTTTTTCGATCGGGCAGAAAAAATATTTGAACAACTTATTGATGAGCCTGAGCATAAAGATGCAGCACTTGCCCAATTGGTCACCTTATATCAGCAGACGCGAGAGTGGGATAAAGCCATTTTTTACGCAACAAAACTGGCAAAAACGGGTAAAAAAACGATCAAAAAAGACATTGCGCACTATTGGTGTGAGCTGGCATCAATTGAACTTTCTGACAGTAATAGTGATAAGGCAAAGCAATTCATTAAACGTGCGTTATCAATAGATGCTAACTGTGTTCGTGCAAGTATCATGTTATCTAAACTCTATATTGAACAGAAAAAAGATAAAGCAGCGATTAGGCAATTAGAGTTGGTCTATGAGCAAGATATTGATTATATCAGTGAAGCACTGCCACTATTACTAGAATGCTATGAAAGAGAGAAGGACGAAGCGGGTTTATTAAACTTTCTTAAAGCGTGTATAGATAGAAAATCCGGTGCAACGGCCGAATTAATGATGGCAGATCTTATCTCTCGACATGAAAATTTAGAAGTAGCACAAAGCTTTATGACCAAGCAACTGGTAAAGAATCCGACGATGAAAGGGTTCTATCGCTTAATGGATTATCACTTGTTAGAAGCTGAAGATGGACGAGCAAAAGTCAGTTTGTCCACGCTGAGAAGTTTGGTGGGCGAGCAGTTAAAAATGAAACCCCATTACCAGTGTAGAAAGTGCGGATTTTCAACTCAAGCTCTTTATTGGCACTGTCCCTCTTGCAGGGGATGGGGCTTAGTCAAACCTATTAAAGGGTTAGATGGCGAGTAATACCTTCGACGTTGTTTTAAGTATAAATTGGAGACTTAATGTTAGACCCTAAAGTTATTGTGGCACTCGATTATAACAATCAATCCGATGTTTTTGATTTTGTAGATCAAATTGATCCTTCGAGCTGTCGACTTAAAGTGGGCAAAGAGATGTTCACACTATTTGGTCCTGATTTTGTTAGAGAGTTACATAAACGTGGCTTTTCAGTATTTTTAGATCTTAAATTTCATGATATTCCAAATACTTGCTCTAAAGCGGTTGCAGCAGCAGCTGAGCTGGGAGTTTGGATGGTCAATGTACACGCAAGTGGTGGTGAACGTATGATGACGGCATCACGTGAAATACTTGAGCCCTATGGTAAAGATCGCCCGTTGTTGATCGGTGTTACCGTACTGACCAGTATGGAGCAGCAGGACTTAGCGGGTATTGGTTTAAATGTCGCACCACAAGAGCAAGTTTTACGTTTAGCCAAATTAACGAACCGTTGTGGTTTAGATGGAGTGGTCTGTTCTGCTCATGAATCAGCATTGTTGAAATCTGAAGTGGGTAGCGATTTCAAATTAGTCACACCTGGTATTCGTCCAGCGGGTAGTACCGTTGGTGATCAGAAGCGAATAATGACCCCCTATGAAGCTGTAACAGCAGGCTCAGATTATTTGGTTATTGGTCGTCCTATTACGCAAGCAGCATCACCAGCAAACGTATTAGCGGCTATTAATGCTACGCTAGTATAATGTTTATTATTTAATCTTTAGGCGTTAATAAAAACAACTGAATACAAAAATGCCGAGCAATTGCTCGGCATTTTCATTTATCGTTTATCACTTTGACTGGTTACAGAACACGCATACCAGGCTGAGCACCTTCATGTGGTTCCAAGATCCAAATCTCTTTACCACCAGGACCCGCTGCTAAAATCATACCTTCAGACATACCAAACTTCATTTTACGGGGTTTTAGGTTAGCAACCATCACGGTGTGCTTACCGACTAGATCTTCTGGTTTATAAGCCGATTTAATGCCTGAGAATACCTGACGTGTTTCTCCACCAATATCAAGTTGGAATTTGAGTAATTTATTGGCTTTAGGCACCTCTTCACAAGAGATGATTTTAGCAATGCGCATATCAACCTTAGCGAAATCGTCAAACTCTATCTCAGCTTCGATTGGTTCTTCTTCTAATGGCCCTTTTGCTGGCTGCGCGGCTTCCTTGGCTGCTTGGTCTGCTTCAGCATCGACTTTTGATGCTTCAACCATAGCGGCTACTTTAACTGGATCGATACGGGTAAACAGCGCTTTAAATTTCGTGACCTCATGATCAACCAATGGTTGTGCAATACACTCCCACGTTAAAGTCTCATTTAGGAAACTTTCAGTACGTTCAGTCAGTTGAGGCATCACAGGTTTTAAATAGGCAATAAGAACGCGGAACAGGTTAATACCAACAGAGCAGATGTCTTGGAGCTCTTGGTCTTTGCCCTCTTGTTTAGCAACAACCCACGGGGCCTTTTCATCAATATACTGATTTGCTTTATCAGCAAGAGCGGTGATCTCTCGAATCGCGCGACTAAATTCTCGTGCTTCGTAAGCTTGGGCAATACGATCGGCAGCACCAACAAACTCAGCATAGAGTTCTGGTTCAGAGAAATTACTGGATAACTTGCCATTAAATCGCTTAGCAATAAAACCTGCGTTACGAGAAGCAAGGTTAACAATTTTGTTTACTACATCACTGTTAACACGTTGGGTAAAGTCCTCAAGATTAAGATCGAGATCGTCAATACGGCTGTTTAGCTTAGCTGCATAGTAGTAACGTAGACATTCAGGATCTAGGTGCTTAAGATAGGTTGCCGCTTTTACAAAGGTGCCTTTAGATTTTGACATCTTAGCGCCATTTACCGTTACATACCCATGAACAAATACATTATTGGGCTTACGGAAACCAGCACCTTCAAGCATTGCAGGCCAGAATAGGCTGTGGAAATAGACAATATCTTTACCGATAAAGTGGTACAGTTCAGTTGAACTATCTTTTGCCCAAAACTCATCAAAGTTTAAATCATCACGTTTGTCACATAGGTTTTTAAACGAGCCCATATATCCGATAGGCGCATCAAGCCATACGTAGAAAAATTTACCTGTTTCGCCAGGGATCTCAAAACCAAAATAGGGTGCATCGCGAGAAATATCCCACTGATGCAAACCTGACTCAAACCACTCTTGCATTTTGTTTGATGTCTCTTTTTGCAGTGCACCTGATGTGGTCCACTCTTTAAGCATCTCTTCAAATTGAGGAAGATCGAAGAAAAAATGCTCAGAATCTTTCATGACAGGAGTTGCACCTGAAACCGCTGATTTTGGATTGATTAAATCAGTAGGGCTGTATGTTTCGCCGCAATTATCGCAGTTATCACCATACTGCTCTTCAGACTTACATTTTGGGCACGTACCTTTTACAAAGCGGTCTGGTAAAAACATCTCTTTTTCAGGGTCAAATAGCTGAGATATGGTGCGAGTTTGAATGTAACCATTCTCTTTAAGCGTTAAATAAATATGAGAAGCCAATTCACGATTTTCATCACTGTGAGTACTGTGATAATTATCAAAACTGATATCAAATCCACTGAAATCTGCTTGATGCTCTTTGCTTACGTCAGCAATCATTTGCTCAGGTTCGATACCCATCTGTTGAGCTTTTAACATGATTGGTGTGCCGTGTGCGTCATCTGCACAGATGAAATGTACTTCATTGCCACGTAGACGCTGGTAACGGACCCAAATATCAGCTTGAACGTGTTCAAGCATATGACCTAAGTGGATTGAACCATTTGCGTACGGAAGGGCACAAGTAACCAGCATTTTTCTTGGATCTGCAGCCATATTTCTAATTTCGCTTCTTTATTGATGGGTGAAAAACATCATTAAATAGTACCTGATAGTAGCGGTAATGCCTAGCTGCTAAGACGTTACAATATGATAAGATAATCAAATATTTCCAATATCGAGGTTAATTCATGCATTTTCAATCTGTCAGTGATATTACAAGTTGGTTAAATCACTTTGAACACCCATGTTTATGTAACAATTGGGCTGAAACCAAAGGAATTGTTTCTGTTAAAGCTGATGTAATAATCGATATTAATATCCCATTTTCTTCCCGCTCTATTATCAGTAATTTAGATGCCTGGATTGTTGGGCAGCAACAGAATGGCATCGCAAAAGAAGTGAATTTTAACGTATTCTCTCGAGTAGCAACGTTGGCCGTTGAAGGGAAGCCTGTACTTAAAGGGGTTAAAAATATTGTGGCTGTAAGCTCTGCTAAAGGCGGAGTGGGTAAATCGACAACGGCAGTGAATCTTGCTCTTGCTTTAAAAGAACAGGGTGCAAAAGTAGGTTTATTAGATGCTGACGTGTACGGCCCCTCCGTTCCTTTAATGTTAGGTCAGATGGATGCAAAACCTCTGTCTTCAGATGGGAAGTTGATGAACCCAGTGGAAGCCCATGGCCTTTATACCAACTCGATTGGTTATTTAGTGGGTAAAAATGACGCCACTATTTGGCGTGGCCCGATGGCATCGAAAGCGCTCACTCAGGTGATAAATGAAACGAGCTGGCCAGATCTAGACTATTTAATTATTGATATGCCACCCGGTACTGGCGATATTCAACTGACACTGGCACAGCAAATACCCGTCACTGGTGTTGTGGTAGTGACAACACCGCAAGATCTGGCTCTGGCAGATGCAATTAAAGGCGTGAATATGTTTGAAAAAGTGAATGTACCAGTAATCGGTATCGTTGAGAATATGAGCTATCACATCTGCTCAAACTGTCATCATGAAGAGGCCATCTTTGGTACTGGTGGTGCTGAGAAAATGGCGAAAGAGTTCGCTATTCCATTACTTGCTCAACTGCCACTTGATATCTCAATTCGACGTGATATTGATCTAGGAAAACCAACAGTAGCCCAAGATCCACAAAGTGAAATCAGTTTACTCTATCAGGAGCTGGCAACTCAGGTTTCTAGTCGATTATTTTGGCAAGGAACGGTTGTCGCTGAACAAATAATGTTCAAACAACTATGATCTACACTATTTGTAGTGTTTAACCGGTGTAGAAGAGGATTTTACTGGAATCAAAACAGCGAAATCCCTATAATTAGCGGGTTTACTCTCTTTAAGCTTTGGTGGAATCTAGATGTCTGAAAATACTCATAAATGCGTTATTGTTGCTATTGCAGGTGCTTCGGCATCGGGTAAAAGTTTAATCGCTTCTACTATTTATAAAGAATTAAAAGCAAAAGTCGGCGATCAACAAATCGGAGTGATTACTGAAGATTGTTACTACAAAGATCAAACTCATCTCACCATGGAAGAGAGAGTCAAAACGAATTATGACCATCCAAGTGCACTGGATCATGATCTGTTATGTCAGCATTTAGAGCAACTTATCGCTGGTAAAGAGGTCGAAGTTCCTACGTACAGTTATGCTGAACATACGCGTAATGCCGAAGTTGAGGTAATGGGTGCGAAAAAAGTGATTATTTTAGAGGGTATTCTTCTTCTGACTGATCCCCGTTTGCGTAAATTGATTCATGCCAGTGTCTTTATGGATACACCTCTAGATATCTGCTTATTGCGCCGTATTAAGCGTGATGTTCAAGAACGAGGCCGCTCGATGGAGTCAGTATTAACTCAATACCAAACGACAGTGCGTCCAATGTTCATGCAGTTTATTGAACCTTCTAAACAACACGCAGATATAATCGTTCCGCGTGGTGGAAAAAACCGAATAGCTATTGATGTTTTAAAGGCCCATATCGCGAGGCTGATGAAACAGTAATTCAATTAAAGGCTAGCGAATATGCTAGCCTTTTTTATATCATATTTTATTAAGATATTGTCAGTTAAAGGAACAACATTGATGAAGAAAATTGCAATTATTCTATCCGTCATTATGGCAGTTGTAGCGGTTGCCTTGGTTGCATTGGTGACGTTAGTCAATCCAAATCAATTCAAGCCTTTGATTGTTGAACAAGTGAAAAAGAGCACCAGCAGAGACTTAATCATTGATGGTGATATTGAGTGGCGATTATTCCCAAGTATCGGTTTTACAATCGGTAAGATGGAATTGAATAACCCCACCGGATTTTCCAATAAGAATTTGGTTCAGTTTGATAATGCAGAATTGGACATCAGCGTGCTGCCGCTGTTAAGTCAAACACTAGAAATTGGCAATATTACACTAGATGGTGCGAGTCTGTTTATTGAAACACTAAAGGATGGTAGCTCAAATCTCGATGGGTTAAGCGACGAATCTTCGCCAGATACGAAAACTGCCTCGGAGTCAGTTCAAGCAGTTTCTCAATCTGAATCAGAGTTAAATGTAACGACTGAACAAGAGTCTAGCCAAAAAAGCTGGAGCATTGTCGTTGCGGGTATTGATATTATTAACGCCAGTGCCACTATTGAGGATCACCAGTTAGGCTCTTTTACGCAGCTGTCAGAGTTAAACCTTCATCTCGATGCTTTTGTACCAGGCGAGTGGAGCCGTTTACAATTTGATGTAAAAGGGAAAAAAGATAAGCAGCAATTTACAGCAACAGCCGGTACTCAGCTGTTTATTGCGACCACATTAGACAGTGGTAAGATAAAAGAGCTCTCTTTAAGTGCGACGTTTGATGATCAAATTAACCAAATTGAAAGTTTCGTTTTGAACGTTGATCAATTTGAACTTGGAGAGAAAGCAAACATCAGTTATTCAGTGAAAGGTCAAGCTGCAGATGTGTCGTTTACTGCTAATGGATCTACTGCGTTAATTGTATCTTCTGATTTAAATGTGATTCAAGCCTTAGGATTAGTGATCAATGCTAATGTGGTTGGTAGTGCATTACCAAAAGGGAAAATGGCCATTGGTATCAATGCGGATACCACGTTTACAGCAGAAAAACAGCTTGTTGATGTCAGAAATCTCAACCTTTCCCTTGATCAGCTACTGCTTGATGGAACGTTAACCACAAAATTGAATACGATACCTCAAGTGCGTTTTGACCTGCATAGCCCGGATGTGAATCTTGACCAACTTTTAGCAGTATCTGAAAAGAAAACTTCAGCAACAAACCCTACAAAAATATCCAGTTCTCAACCAGGAAAAACCAAGTCTATTAATGATGCATCTGCAGAGCAAGAGCCTGATCTTACAGCATTAAAATCTTTGGATATTGCAGGGAAAATTAACATTGATAAATTAACGGCTAATAACCTTAAAATGAGTGAAGTTTTTATCGATGTTTCTGTCATAAAAGGGATTGTTGACCTGAAGCGCTTCAGAACAAACTTGTATGATGGGTCAATTGATGCAAAAGCAAAGCTTAATGCGAATGGGAAACTGGCGTCTTATACCGTAAATAGTAAAGTTAAGGGTGTTAAAGTCTCACCTCTGCTTGATGATATGATGGGTGATAGCGTTGTTGAAGGCATTGGTAATATAAACGCTTATCTGGTTGGTAAAGGTCTGGCTCCGACAACACTGAAAAAGAATATTAAGGGTACGGTCGATATCGTTTTTTCTGATGGTGCTGTTAAAGGACTGAATGTCGCGCAGATGTTACGGGTCAATTATGCAAAAATCACGGGTAAGGGCTCTCAAGAAAAAACAGAGCCTAAGAAAACGGACTTCAGTGCAATGACTGCAACCTTAAAATTAGCTGATGGAATTGTGTCGACTAATAACCTTGCGATGCAATCACCTATGCTCAGAATAAAAGGCGAAGGGAGTGCTGATTATATTAAAGAGACCGCTAATGTTCTCATTAATACTTCAGTGGTTGGAAGCTTGAAAGGGCAAGGTGGCAAGAACATTGATGATCTTAAGGATTTGACGATCCCAGTTCGAGTCTTTGGCCCTTGGGCTGCACCTGAGTATAAAATTGAATTGTCTGATGTTCTTAAACAAGAGTCGGTCGAAAAGGCGAAAAAAAGAGCTGAAGAGAAAACTAGAAAAGAACTTCAACGCGGTTTAGATAAAATTCTTGGTGACAAAGCTAAGGATGATAAAATTAATGAAGCCGCGAATAAGTTACTTAATAAGTTATTCCACTAACTATTGATTAAATCAGTGTAGAGCCTAGTCAATACTAGGCTTTTTTATTGTAAAAGGAAAACTATGGATTCGGTAACACAACTACTATTAGGTGCAGCAGTAGCCGGCGCGGTGGCAGGAAAGCGTACGACTCCTAAGGTATTAGCAGCAGGAGCCATATTGGGTACACTTCCTGATCTCGATGTATTTATTAGTTATGGCGATCCTTTACAGGACATGATTAAACATCGTGGATTTAGTCACTCCCTATTTGTCCTTTTTCCTTTCTCATTGTTACTGGCGTATGCATGGCAGCAGTGGAAAGAAAGTGACTGGTCACTGTTCCAGCTTTGGACTGTTATTGCTGCAGTACTCGTTACCCACCCGTTGCTGGATTCATTTACCGCCTATGGTACTCAACTCTTTTGGCCTCTTGATGTTGCAAGTGTGGCAATCAGTTCGATCTTTATTATCGACCCACTCTATACCCTCCCTCTCTTTATTCTGGCTTTGGCCAGCTTATTGTGGCGAGATAAAGCGGCTAAGTTATGTAAAATCAGTTTGGTCATCTCGTCATGCTACCTGTTATGGACCGTTGCTGCTCAGCAGATTGCAACTGATAGGGTACTGGCCGAGATCAAAGGCACTCCACTTGAAGGTTCATCTATTTTAGTGACTTCAACCCCACTCAATTCTGTACTGTGGAGAACGGTTGTTATTACGGAAACGAGCTACTGGGAGGGGTTAACTTCTCTGTTTGATAGTAATAGCCATATAGAGATGATTGAGCATCCGAAAGGGCATTGGAACCCAAATATTAATGATGTCAATTTTAAAAAGCTAGAGGCATTTACCAACGGGTTTGTCAGTATTTCGCAACAAGAGAACAAATTAAAAGTGACCGACTTAAGACTTGGAATGGCAGGTTATCATCCATTTTCGTTTTACTTAGCTCAGGAAGTGGAAAGTAGTTGGCAATCTATCACACCGATTAAAGTGGAAAGTGCGACAATCAGAGTGAAAGATGTACCAGCAGCATGGTTGAGGATTTTAGGTAATCAAGATTTTGATGCAAACCTCTGTCATAAAAGCGAGTGTGGCTAAGCATTAATGGAGTAATACGACTTGGTTATGAGCCGTATTACTCAATCATAACACTACCAATCTACCCCTTTTCGAGCTTTATATCCGGCATCAAAAGCGTGTTTTACACTGCGTATTTCAGAGACAGTATCAGCCATATCAGTAAGCGTTCGGTGCGCACCACGGCCTGTAATAATTACCGATTGATGCGATGGACGATTATTCAATGCCTCAACCACCTCATCAAGTGAAATATAGTCATAACTGATCATATAGGTGAGTTCATCGAGTAATATGACATCGATACTCTCATCCGCTAATATAGATTTACACTCTTGCCACACTTTTTGAGCGGCAATAGTATCAGAGGTTTTATCTTGTGTTTCCCAGGTGAAGCCTGTTTCCATCACATGAAATTCCACGCCGTTACGTTCTAAGAGTTTTCTTTCACCGCAGTCCCATGTGCCTTTAATATATTGCGCAACGGCGCAGGTTTGTCCATGACCTGTTGCTCGAGCAATTACACCAAAACCTGCAGTAGACTTGCCTTTACCATTACCTGTGATGATCAATAACAGCCCTTTTTCATGTTTAGCTGCGGCAATACGCTCATCAACCTTCTCTTTAACTTTCTGCTGCCGAGTAACATGACGACTCTCTTTATCTTCCATGGCACTATTTCCTTGTATACGTAGAGTTATGACTTAATACTGGTGTAGATATCTTGGATACGCAAGCAAAAATAGAGATAATAGCGTCTAATAATAGTGATATAACGCTGGCCACTCTCCTCGGGATCTCATAATTGGTGAATGGTAATTGAATAGTGATTGGAAACAATACAGGCTATCAAACTGGCCTCTAAGAAAAGAAGAAATAATGAATAAAATATTAGTGGTTTGCATGGCAAATATTTGTCGTTCTCCAACGGGAGAAGCTGTTTTAAGGGCAAAAGCAAAGGAGAGTAATCTATCAATAAAGATTGATTCAGCAGGAACGGTTGGTCATCGCTTAGGACATCGACCAGATCCAAGAACGGTTTCCGCTGGAGAGAAAAGAGGTTACAGTTTTAAAGGAATTAAATCTCGAAAAATCACGGCCAAAGATTTTATCACCTATGATCTGATTCTTGCTTCAGACAAAGCCAATTTGGCAGACTTGTATGATATATGCCCTTCTGAATATCAACACAAACTGAAATTATTTCTAAGTTTTTCAAATTCAGAGTATCAAGAGATACCAGACCCCTATTATGGCGGGCCAAGAGGTTTTGATTTGGTGGTCGATTTAATAGAAGAGAGTAGTCAGGCGATATTGAATGAATTTATGTAATGTAGAACTGGTTAGCAATCATTGAATTAAAATGGCCAGCTTTCGCTGGCCATTTTTAATTAAGCTAATATATCGGTGACCACTTTGTATGTTGGGTCTTCTTTAACATTAATCTCAACTAGGCTACCGGCTTTGTGCAATAACGCTCGGCAGTCTTGACTCAAGTGATGCAAATGCACTGTTTTTCCTGTGTTAGAGTATCGCTCTGCAATAGTTTCAATAGCTTCAATTGCAGAGTGGTCAGTTACTCGTGACTTAGCAAAATCAATGATGACATCATCAGGATCATTTTTAGTATCAAACAGCTCTAAGAAATTTGCAGCAGAGCCAAAAAATATTGGGCCATTAATTTCATATACTTTAGAGCCATCATCATTAATAGAGCTGCTTGCGTAGATATGTTTTGCATGTTCCCAAGCAAACATTAGGGCAGAAACAATAACGCCAACTCCAACAGCAATCGCCAAATCAGTGAGTACGGTAACAACCGTTACCAGCAAAATAACAAAGAAGTCTTGCTTTGGTACTCGACGAGCAAGTTTAAAGGTTGCCCACTCAAATGTACCGATAACCACCATGAACATCACGCCAACTAATGCTGCCAGTGGGATCATCTCAATCAAACTTGACGCAAATAAAATGAAACACAGTAGGGCAATTGCAGCGGTGAAACCGGATAAACGTCCACGGCCGCCTGAGTTTATATTGATCATTGACTGACCAATCATGGCACAACCACCCATGCCGCCAAAAAATCCGGTAACAGTATTTGCTGCGCCTTGGGCGATACACTCTTTATTGCCTCGGCCACGGGTACCC
>JAESQY010000042.1 GCA_016764915.1 Aliivibrio sp.
GTGGAGCCAATATCCACTACCTTGAGAAGAAACTTGGTATTCAGTAAACGTTAAGTAAATGTTCAATAAAAGGGCCGCTTTGAGTGGCCTTTTTTTATTCGTATCCATTTTCTGATAAACTCACTCCATAATCCAACACCCACTTTACCAACAGAGATAATCCCCCATGCCTTGGATCCAAGTAAAACTCAATGCGACCTCCGAAAATGCTGAAACGATTAGCGATATGTTAATGGAAGAGTCAGGCGCTTTGTCTGTGACTTTCTTAGATGCGAAAGATACGCCAATCTTTGAGCCTTTACCGGGAGAGACACGCTTATGGGGCGAAACGGATATTGTCGCACTTTATGATGCGGAGATGGACATGGATCTGGCTATCAACATCATTAAAGACAGTGGGCTGCTGCAGCACGATTTTTCCTATAAAGTTGAGCAGCTTGAAGATAAAGACTGGGAACGTGAGTGGATGGATAACTTCCACCCAATGAAGTTTGGTGAGCGCTTATGGATCTGTCCTAGCTGGAAAGCAATCCCTGACCCTGATGCTGTAAATGTGATGCTTGACCCTGGGCTTGCATTTGGTACGGGTACGCATGCCACCACTGCTTTATGTCTAGAGTGGCTTTCCGCGATAGATTTAAACGGTAAAACCGTGATCGATTTTGGTTGTGGCTCTGGCATCTTGGCCATTGCTGCTCTTAAACTCGGCGCAGCCAAAGTCGTAGGCATTGATATTGATCCGCAAGCACTGCTGGCATCAAAAGATAATGCAGAGCGTAATGGTGTCGCCGATCAGATTGAGCTCTTCTTACCACAAGATCAACCAGAAGGATTGGTTGCTGATGTGGTGGTTGCAAACATCTTAGCAGCCCCACTTCGCGAGCTTTCTGACATCATCAAAGGTCACGTCAAACCTTCCGGTTTATTAGCAATGTCTGGTGTACTCGATACCCAAGCGGAAAGTGTAGCCAGTTTCTATTCGGATCATTTCCAACTTGATCCCATTGCGGAACAGCAAGAGTGGTGCCGAATTTCTGGTAAAAAGTGCTAGTCGTTCAAAAAAATAAATATTATTTTCGCTCGAAAAACCGCCAATTGATTGAAAAACAGGCAATTTTTAAAAACAATTTGTAAATGCTTAATTTTTGGTCTTTTCACTTGCTTAAAAAATGCGTAAAATGCGCGCCCTTACTGAAACAATCGTGTAGATGTTTTGCAAATCGGAAATTATCAATTAAAGAACAATTTGATCGTCGCTCCAATGGCTGGAGTTACTGATCGACCTTTTCGCGAACTATGCCTTCGTTACGGCGCAGGTATGGCGGTAAGCGAAATGATGTCTTCAAATCCGAAACTTTGGAAAACATCAAAGTCGCAGCATCGAATGGTACATAAAGGTGAATCTGGTATTCGCTCGGTACAAATCGCTGGTGCAGATCCTAGGCTGATGGCTGAGGCGGCACAATTTAGTGTTGAGGGCGGTGCGCAAATCATCGACATCAACATGGGTTGTCCGGCAAAAAAAGTAAACAAAAAGCTAGCGGGTTCAGCACTACTGCAGCGACCAGATTTGGTTGAAGAGATTCTAAAAGCGGTAGTAGATGCTGTTGATGTCCCAGTGACACTCAAAACTCGCACAGGTTGGGATACAGACAACAAGAATTGCGTTCAGATAGCAAAAATGGCTGAACAATGCGGCATACAAGCTTTTGCGCTCCACGGACGCACTAGAACCTGTATGTACAAAGGTGAAGCTGAATACGACAGCATCAGAGCAGTAAAACAAGCCATCTCCATTCCGGTGATCGCTAACGGTGATATCGACTCACCGGAAAAGGCGCGTAAGGTACTTGAATATACAGGTGCTGACGCTTTGATGATTGGCCGTCCGGCACAAGGAAGGCCGTGGATTTTTAACGAGATCCAACATTATTTAGAAACGGGTGAAAAGATGCCAGCTCTTCCTAGTGAAGAGGTAAAAGCGATTTTACTTGGTCATGTTCATGAACTTCATCTTTTTTATGGTGAATTTCTGGGTCCCCGCATTGCGCGTAAACACGTAGGCTGGTACTTAAAAGAGCACGAACAAGCGGGTAACTTCCGCCGCAGCTTCAATGCTATTGAGAACGCTTTAGAGCAACTCGATGCATTACAAAGCTATTTCGACAACGTTGCATAATTGACTAAAGAGCTAGATAGAATATGTTCGAACAAAATTTGACTTCAGAACCACTAACAGTAACAACGGTTACATCACAAGACCAAATTACTCAGAAGCCACTACGTGACTCTGTTAAAGCATCAGTAAAAAGCTATCTTGCCCAGTTAAATGGCCAAGACGTTAACGATTTATATGAGCTTGTATTAGCAGAAGTAGAACAACCACTACTAGACATGATCATGCAGTACACTCGCGGCAATCAAACTCGCGCATCGACTATGATGGGTATCAACCGCGGTACACTTCGTAAGAAACTTAAAAAATACGGCATGAACTAAGCCATTTTTTAACGAATGAATGATAAAGCCGTGACTGAATTTTCAGTCACGGCTTTTTTATTGGGTTAGATTATTATAAATCACACCTTTCTATAGCGCTGCAATTTACTGGTTGGTTTATCCGGTATAGTCATTTCAATCAAGCCAGCTTCAATTGCTGGTTTTAGGTAACGCTCCCGAAATGACTTACGATCTTTTAACCCCAGCTTAGCTTGAATGTCTTCCCTTAACATCTCCCCTTCTAATACTTGAAACAACTGTTCAACTTGGGGGGTTACTTGGGGGCTGACCTACTTTCGCGCCTGCAACGCTTCTAATATTGAGCAGTGAGTCGCCCTGTCATCAGTATGGCCACAACAGGCATCATTTATCTTCTTTAATGCATTTCGTATGTCAGTCAGCTCTTTGATTTTTTCATCAATCAGTTGAAGCTTGGTTTGGGTGATCGTTTTGACTTCAGCGCAGCTGTGTTGGCTCGCTTCAAGCCTGATATCAAGTAATTCTCTAATTTCATCTAGGCTTAAACCTAGGTTCTTTGAGCGAATGATGAAGTTGATCTGCTGCAGATTATTCTCACTGTAGAGGCGATACCCACTTTCGCTCCGACTGGCCGGTACCAATAAACCATTCTTTTCATAGAAACGCAGTGTATCGGCACTGACCGCGCATCGTTTTGCTAACTCACCAATTAAATACATAAAGACTCCTTTAAACTCATCTAATTAAATCCTATTCGCTGCTAAATGTCGTATTAAATTTAAAATTGCAATCGATTGCGCGAGCTTTTTGAGCATTATTTGGTTAGAATGTTGCGCGTTAACACCTGGGACTTAACATTCATACGACAATCTGCATACTATGAATGGTTATCTTAGGATCTTTACCAAAGCAGTGCAGGCGATTTCTGTTTTGGTAAATATCCTATTGTCTACGGCAGTCGATGATTGACCAGTAGATATACCTCGTGAATGAAAGGAAAATGGTAGCAATGAATAACCCTCGTCCAATCCGTCGCGCGCTGATTAGCGTCTCTGATAAAACTGGTAATGTCGAATTTGCTCAAGCGTTAACACAACGCGGCATCGATATTTTATCTACTGGTGGTACAGCTCGCTTGTTAGCTGAAAAAGGCATTCAAGTTACTGAAGTATCAGACTACACTGGCTTCCCTGAAATGATGGATGGCCGCGTAAAAACCCTTCACCCGAAAGTTCATGGTGGTGTCTTAGGACGTCGTGGACAAGATGATGCCATTATGCAAGAGCACGGTATCAAGCCTATCGATATGGTTGTCGTTAACCTTTACCCATTTGCAGAGACCGTCGCCAAAGATGGCTGTACGCTCGCGGATGCGGTCGAGAATATCGATATCGGCGGTCCAACCATGGTTCGCTCTGCGGCAAAAAACCACAAAGACGTGGCGATTGTTGTTAATGCTCACGACTACGATCGTGTTATTACTGAAATTGATGCTAACGAGTTATCCCTAACGTTAGAGACTCGCTTCGATCTTGCCATCTCAGCATTTGAACACACGGCTGCATACGACGGCATGATTGCTAACTACTTCGGTACTATGGTGACCTCTTACGGTGACAATAAAGAGGGTGATGAAGCGTCTAAATTCCCTCGTACCTTCAATCAACAATTCCAGAAAAAGCAGGACATGCGTTACGGCGAAAATAGCCACCAAGCGGCTGCTTTCTACGTTGAGAAGAACCCTGAAGAAGCGTCCGTTTCAACCGCAACTCAACTTCAAGGTAAAGCGCTCTCTTACAACAACATTGCCGACACAGATTCTGCTCTTGAGTGTGTGAAAGAGTTTGAAGCACCAGCCTGCGTTATCGTTAAGCACGCTAACCCTTGCGGCGTAGCATTAGGTGATGACATTCTTGAAGCCTATAACCGCGCATATCAAACCGATCCAACCTCGGCATTCGGTGGCATCATCGCGTTTAACCGTGAGTTAGATGCAGCAACGGCAACCGCGATTACTGAGCGTCAGTTTGTTGAAGTGATCATCGCACCGTCTGTTTCAAAAGAGGCCGCTGAGATTGTGGCTGTTAAAAAGAACCTTCGTCTACTTGAGTGCGGCCAGTGGTCAAGTAAAACCACTGAGTTTGATATAAAACGCGTTAATGGTGGCCTGTTAGTTCAAGACCGCGATCAAGGCATGGTGACGGAGTCAGATCTTAAAGTAGTGTCAAAGCGTCAACCCACTAGCGAAGAGATGAAAGATGCACTGTTCTGCTGGAAAGTCGCCAAATATGTGAAGTCTAATGCCATTGTTTATGCAAAAGGTGATATGACCATCGGTGTCGGCGCAGGTCAAATGAGCCGCGTTTACTCAGCCAAAATTGCTGGAATTAAAGCGGCGGATGAAAACCTAGAAGTTCCGGGCAGCGTAATGGCCTCAGATGCTTTCTTCCCATTCCGTGATGGTATTGATGCCGCCGCTGAAGCGGGCATTAAATGCGTAATTCAACCTGGTGGTTCTATGCGTGATGATGAAGTGATTGCCGCCGCTGATGAGCATGGAATGGCCATGCTCTTTACTGGCATGCGTCACTTCCGTCACTAATCACGATTAGTTATTGCTAACCTTTAAATAAGCCGTAGCTTTATCCCTACGGCTTGAGGAAATAAAATGAACGTTCTTATTATTGGTGGCGGTGGCCGTGAGCACGCTCTCGGATGGAAAGCCGCACAAAACCCAGATGTAAATACAGTTTATGTCGCTCCAGGAAATGCAGGGTCAGCACTTGAACCTAAGTTAAAAAACGTCACTATCGATGTTGAAGATGTCGCTGCACTTGTGGCTTTCGCAAAAGAAAAAAATATTGAGTTGACCATTGTTGGCCCTGAAGGCCCACTGGTTATTGGTGTTGTTGATGCTTTCCGTGAAGCGGGATTACCTATTTTTGGCCCAACCAAAGCGGCAGCGCAACTTGAAGGTTCAAAAGCCTTTACCAAAGATTTCTTAGCGCGTCATAAAATCCCTACCGCTGATTACGCCAATTTTACTGAAATTGAGCCAGCTCTGGCCTACGTGCGAGAAAAAGGCGCGCCAATTGTTATCAAAGCCGATGGTCTTGCCGCTGGTAAAGGCGTGATCGTCGCGATGACACTAAAAGAAGCCGAAGATGCTATCGAAGATATGCTTGCGGGTAATGTCTTTGGTGCTGCTGGCAGCCGAGTGGTCGTCGAAGAGTTTCTTGATGGCGAAGAGGCCAGCTTTATTGTCATGGTTGACGGCAGTAATGTGCTTCCTATGGCCACCAGCCAAGATCACAAACGTGTGGGTGATAAAGACACAGGCCCTAACACTGGTGGTATGGGTGCCTACTCTCCAGCCCCTGTGGTTACTCCTGAAATCCACCAGCGGGTATTGGAAGAGGTTATCTACCCAACGGTTCGCGGGATGGATGCAGAGGGCTACCCATACACAGGCTTTTTATACGCTGGTTTAATGGTCATGGCTGACGGCACATCGAAAGTGATTGAATACAACTGCCGTTTTGGCGATCCAGAGACCCAACCCATTATGATGCGTATGCAGTCAGATTTAGTTGAACTGTGTCTTGCCGCGGTTGATGAAAAACTTGATGAAGCAGAGTCTCACTGGGATCCACGTGCAGCGGTCGGTATCGTACTTGCAGCTGGTGGTTACCCTGCAGATTATGCAAAAGGTGACGTTATTTCAGGCTTACCGACATCAGAAGTGGAGGGAGAAAAAGTCTTTCACGCTGGTACTTCCGTGAGTGCAGGAGATGTTGTCACTAATGGCGGTCGAGTACTGTGTGCTACCGCTCTAGGAAATAGCGTCTCAGAGGCTCAACAGAGAGCTTATGCGTTATCATCCGCCATTGGCTGGGATGGCATGTTTCATCGCGATGACATTGGTTACAGAGCGATTGAGCGTGAAAGTAAGTAGTTAGCTTACCCTCTCGCTATAAGTAATCCCAAAAGGTACGGGTTTCCGTGCCTTTTTTATTCTTTAATCATCACAGGAGCTTCAATACATCCGTATCCTTCATCTGCTAAGAGCAGAAGATTGGAGATACTCACTACCTCTTCCTTGCTGTGACCAAGAAAAACGAAAAAACTTTCAACTGACGAGAGACGAGAGACAACAAAACTAGGTAATACTTTATTAAACTCTAGCTCTTCAAATACTTTGCCATCACAGCTTAAAAAAACCTCTCCATCCCAGATGCCTTGAAACAGATCTATCCCTTTATCATCTTGAGTTTTGACGGTTCGAATAATATGTTGAGACTCTTTCAAATACTGCAAAAGATTATCTGAGCTTAAAGGGAGTACCTTGCCATTCTGGCGATACTGTTGATATACCGGAGCACCTTCACTGTTGTAGCGAATATGTACCGAGAACGGTTCTAACTGTCCATCACGATTATTCGCTTTACCCTCTCGAGCGATCTCTCTGAGTATATTATTACTCCAATGATAATTTGTTTTGTACCAACTGTGATCTTCTAAAGTAACGTAATCTGCGGCATTAATCGGTTTATCCAGTTTTTGGCTATACCAATATAAACTTGTCACATCCCCTTCAACTTGACCGCCAGTATAATGGACAGAGGGAATGATCGTATTTTGTTGCGGATTTGAAGAGCAACCAATTAAAATAGATGAGCAGAGAAGTAGTGCGAGGAGTTGTTTCATGAAAAAATCCGCCAAATAAAGGTACTTGACGGATTATAGATTAATTTACTGCATCTTTCAGCGCTTTACCCGAGGTAAATGCTGGAACGTTTGCTGCAGAAATTTGAATCTCAGCACCAGTCTTAGGATTACGACCTAGACGAGCAGCACGATGATTTACTTTAAATGTACCAAAACCGATAAGCTGAACCTGATCACCTTCTTTAAGGGCATCAGTAACACTTCCAATAGTCGCTTCTAGTGCTGCTTTAGCTTGTGCTTTAGATAGGTCTGCTTTTTCCGCGATAACATCAATTAGCTGAGTTTTGTTCATTAGGTTTCCCTTCTTAGTTTTTTTAAGTCGACTCACTCTAATCCATAATAAGCCCATCTGGCAAAGGTTTGTGTCGGTTCTTAGGCTCAAACGAGGGTTCTTTAACCACAATATGGGCTATAGTTCACAAAACCGCCTCGTTTTCTTTGATAGCCGAGTCCATAAAACAGGTCAAACCTACTGTTGTCACTGGCTTTATACTAAAATTTGCCTCTATAAAAGGTCAATAAAAAGACGCTATTTATACTAAGAATTGACTTATCGAGAGTAATTCAGCTCAACACCAATATTGCTCACTAAATCGGACCTTATTTCAGTTCTAAGTGATTTTATTAACTCAGAATTTCGAGCATCACACTCTTTAAGTGCTCTAAAAATTGCCCATTGAACGTCCCACTCTTCACAAACGAGTTCACTCTCTTTTTGGTTTTCGTTGTCAATGACCTCTCCAGTTTGAGCTTCAATTAACTGCACGACGGTAGAAACCGATTGTTGGCTAACCTCAAACATAGCACTTTCAAGTTCATCTCTATCAAGCAAACCGTGCAACACAGTAGACAGAGAGAAACAGGCATCTATGGCCGGATAGGTCAAATAAATTGAATCGTCATCCGCGGTTGGAATCAACTCTTCTAACTTCTCTAGTTGACGTTCAAAATTAATTTTTGCACCTTTAACGATGAGAATCTCCCAAATACTGTCTGAAATAATTCGGAAAGTCTGATGCTCAGAAAATTCAGTCTCGTCACAAAATAGAGCATAATTAGGGTACATCCGCTCACACAGACAAGCCATGAAGGTAATTTGCTGCCATGGTTCAAACTTTTCTAAGCGAACTTGTAACGGATTTTGTAGATCCTGATTTTGTATTAGCATAGTACTCTGCACGATAAAGGAAGACGGTGGAAGTTTACTTGATAACCGCTTATGACTAAAGGAAGCTAATGAACAAATTATTGATTTTATCCAACCAAGAGCAAACTTATTTATCACTAATCGCTCAAGCAGAGCTTAACAATCTTGAGATTACCAACAATCCTGCTCAGGCAAATATTGTGCTCGCTGACCCACCACGGCTGGTTGAACACCTTGATACACTTCCACACCTTCAGTGGGTACAATCGACATTTGCAGGTATTGATGCCTTAACGGATCCGAAGCTGCGTCGCGATTATCAACTCACTAATATAAAGGGTATTTTTGGTCAACTTATTGCCGAATATGTCTTAGGTTATACCATTAGTCACTATCGCAACTTTGACCAATATCGTCACCAGCAAAATAACAAACATTGGGAGCAACAACCCTATCCAACTCTACTTGGCAAACGGATGGTTATCTTAGGGACGGGATCCATTGGTTCATATTTAGCGAACGTCGTTAATACTCTCGGAATTCAAACGATAGGGGTCAATAGGACAGGCATTCCTCCAGTGGACTCACCATTTGATGTCACCTTTCACAATTCAGAACTGCCTCGCGCTTTAGAGATGGCTGATATTGTCGTCAGTACATTACCCAATACCAAAGACACCAATAGTATACTCAATAAAAAGTCACTATCTCACTGTAAGCAGGCGTTGCTGTTCAATGTTGGACGGGGCGAAGCGTTGGATGTTGACGGACTGTTGTACGCATTACAGAACGACTGCATTGAACACGCCTTTTTGGATGTCTTTATTAAAGAACCAATATCGCAGCAGAGCCCTTTTTGGGATCACCCCAACATTACAGTGACACCGCACGTTGCGGCCGTTAGTTTTCCAGAACAAGCTTTTGAGATATTCGCTGAAAACTATCAGCGCTGGCAGCAAGGATTTGCACTGATTAATCCAATCGATTTCGAGAAAGGGTATTAAATTAGACAAAAAAAAGAGCTTACCATCAGGGTAAGCTCTATCACTTAGTGTCGCTGCCAATCTTAATGCTACTTATGGTACGGCTTAGAAAGCTCGTGCACCGCATCCACAAATACACCCGCATTCTCAGGCGGCACATCCAAGTGAATACCATGGCCTAAGTTAAAGACGTGACCCGTCCCTTCACCAAATCCTTCTAAAATAGTACCAACCTCTTCGCGTATGCGTTCAGGTGATGCATATAACATTGATGGATCCATGTTCCCTTGTAAAGCGACCTTATCACCAACACGCTTTTTAGCATCCGCAATATTAATCGTCCAATCAAGTCCAACCGCATCACAACCTGTCGCTGCGATTTTTTCAAGCCACATGCCACCATTTTTAGTGAACAGAGTAACAGGAACACGGCGCCCGTCATTTTCACGAATTAAACCATCAACAATTTTATGCATATATTGCAGCGAAAATTCATTGTAATCTCTAGGGGTTAATACGCCGCCCCAAGTATCAAATACCATCACAGACTGAGCACCTGCTTTGATTTGAGCATTCAAATACTCAACCACACTGTCTGCTAATTTATCTAATAAGGCGTGCAAGATAGTAGGATCGGCATACATCATTTTTTTAATTTTGGTAAAAGCTTTTGAACTGCCCCCTTCAACCATATAAGTCGCTAACGTCCAAGGGCTGCCAGAGAAACCAATTAATGGCACATCCCCATTAAGATCTTTTCTGATTTGGCGGACTGCATTCATTACATACTGAAGTTCACCTTCAGGATCAGGAAGTCCAATTTTGTCGACATCGGCTTTACAGGTAATTGGACGTTCAAATTTTGGTCCCTCTCCTGCTTCAAAATAGAGGCCAAGTCCCATTGCATCCGGAATGGTTAAAATATCTGAAAACAAAATCGCTGCATCTAATGGAAAACGTTTTAGAGGTTGTAGGGTCACCTCTGAGGCAAGTTCGGCGTTTTTACACAGAGACATAAAATCACCAGCAACACTGCGAGTTTGTCGATACTCAGGAAGATATCGGCCAGCTTGGCGCATCATCCATACTGGAGTGTAATCAACAGGCTCTTTTAAAAGAGCACGAAGGTAGCAATCATTTTTCAATTCAGACATTGTTAATAACCCTTATTATTTTGCGATGTATTGTACCACCCATCAATCATAACAACAGAATAGCTTTACAATTTAGATCAAATTACTCCTCTATTTATTAACTTATTTCAATCTCTGTTAGGGTTTTGTTGATCAGCGCTCTGGCAATGGTTCCTTCCGGTGCAACGTCTGGCAAATCATCATTTCCATACCAACCAGCACTACACAGCTCTGTTTTATCGATTTGTATCTGCCCACCAACATAGTCCGCTTGAAATGCCATCATTAAGCTTGACGGGAACGCCCATGGCTGACTGCCAATATAACGAATATTCCCAACATCAATGCCTGTCTCTTCTTTGACTTCTCGAATAACACACTGCTCCAAAGTCTCCCCTACCTCAACAAAGCCAGCCAGTACGGTATATAACCCACCTTTATGACGTGTGTGCTGAGCTAACAGTATCTGATTACCTTTACGCACTGAGACAATAATACACGGGAATATACGTGGATAATGCAGCGTGCGGCACTCACCACACTGCATCGCTAACTGATTATGATTAAAAGAGTTGCGCCCTCCACACAGAGGACAAAAACGCTGAGTTCTGACCATGTGACCAAATTGAATTGCTCGGCTTGCGAGTTCAAAAAGTACCGTGTCTGCAACGAGTAGTGTACGTAAACAACTAAAATTGATTGCATAATCTACATGATCGTCATTTATCCACACTACTGGCAAGTTATTGAGTTGCCCTATTACTACGGCTTTATCAATGGGTAATGATAGAGAATCAGCACTTCCCAAAGGAAATAGTCCATTTTCCAACCATAATTCTGAATCATTAACGACACACCAATAGGCATTTTCATTCACTTTTAACATCTATATACCTTCTATCTCTTGCAGAGCTATTCAAATACTGGCAATCTAATCTTAAGACAGCTGGTTATTTACTCAATCATTTCTCTTGTAGTAATGGAGAGTTAAAGTAACCTCTAGGGATACAGATTTAAGAAGTGGAGGATACCCATTATGCTAACTAAGTTAAATCTATTTCAAGAGCAGTGGAAAGGGTCGAGTTCTGTGATTGATCACTGGCTAGAAACTCGCCAAGAACTTCTAGTGAGCTATTGCAAGCTAGCCGGGCTACCACCATTTGAATCCAAAGAACTGCCCACTGTACAGACTCTGCAATCATTCAATCAACAACTCATTGATTATATTTCAGAGGGGCATTTCAAAATTTATAATCAAGTGATCGAACAGTGGAATGCAACGGGCTACTCACCGACTGATGAGATATCTCAGATCTACTCTAAGATCAGTTTAACTACTGATTCATTACTCAATTTCACTGAAAAATATACTGATTGTTCTGAAAAGAAAATGACGTCTTATTTTGACTCTGATCTTTCATCCCTTGGTGAGCTTATTGAAATCCGCCTTGAATTTGAAGATAGCCTTATTCAGCTGATCAGCAGCAGTTTAGCTTACCCTCCTGGCGCTTAATCGCGTACAGGAAATTATCTCTATTGCACCGACGTGGGCAGCAATAGAGATACTCTCTTTTATTTAGACAAATAAAAAGGCACTCAATGAGTGCCTTTTTTATTACTGCATGGAGCTAATTATCTTAACTTTTAGAAGAGAAACCTGCATTCAATAATGCTGACAAGTCTTGAGAGGCTTGTTCTGCATCTACTGGTGCGGATTCAGGTGCTAATTGAGCAGCACGTCGCTTTTGACGTTCTTGATGATACGCAAAACCAGTACCTGCAGGAATTAGACGACCTACAATAACGTTCTCTTTTAAACCACGAAGCTCATCACGTTTACCAGAAACAGCGGCTTCTGTTAATACGCGAGTCGTTTCTTGGAACGAAGCTGCAGAGATGAACGACTCTGTTGCTAATGAAGCTTTGGTGATACCTAATAGGTCACGTTCGAAGCTTGCTGGCGTTTTGCCATCAGCTTCTAGCTTACGGTTAGCAATAGTTACATTTGCAAACTCTAGCTGCTCACCTTCAAGGAAGTCAGAATCACCCGCTTTGGTAATCGTACACTTACGAAGCATCTGACGAACGATAGTCTCAATGTGCTTATCGTTAATCTTAACGCCCTGTAAGCGATATACTTCCTGAACTTCATTTACAATATAGTTCGTTACTGCGTGTACACCACGTAGACGTAAAATATCATGTGGAGTTTCAGGACCATCAGCGATTACATCACCGCGTTCGACCTTCTCACCTTCAAATACGTTAAGTTGACGCCACTTATGGATCATCTCTTCGTACGCTTCGCCATCTGTTGGAGTAATAACTAAGCGACGTTTACCTTTGGTTTCTTTACCAAATGAAATCGCACCAGATATCTCAGCCAAAATTGCAGGCTCTTTAGGTTTACGTGCTTCGAACAAGTCAGCAACTCGTGGTAGACCACCAGTAATATCTTTCGTACCCTTAGATGCCTGAGGGATACGAGCCAGTGTCTCACCGATACCAACTTCATTACCATCTGTAAGGTTAACAATCGCCTTACCAGGTAGGAAGTACTGTGCTGGCATCGACGTACCAGGAATCATGATATCATTGCCTTTGTCATCAACCAGTTTAACGGTTGGACGCATATCCTTACCTGCCATAGCACGTTCAGCTGCATCTAGAACAACAATCGATGATAGACCAGTAAGTTCATCCGTTTGAGTGGTAATAGTAACACCATCAATCATATCGATGAACTGAACCTGACCAGATACTTCAGTGATGATCGGCATTGTATGCGGATCCCAGTTAGCGATAATATCGCCTGCATTCACTGAATCGTTATCTGCTTTGGTTAAGCTCGAACCATAAGGAAGCTTGTAGCTCTCTTTAGTACGCCCAAATTCATCAACAATAGTCATTTCTGATGCACGAGAAGTAATAACAAGCTTCTTCGCTGAGCTAATTACAAATTTAGCATTGTGAAGTTTCACAGTACCTTTGTTCTTAACCTGAATACTGTTTTCTGCAGCTGCTGTTGAAGCCGCACCACCAATGTGGAAGGTACGCATCGTAAGCTGTGTACCTGGCTCACCAATTGATTGCGCAGCTATTACACCTACTGCTTCACCTTTGTTTACAACATGACCACGAGCAAGGTCACGGCCATCACATAATGCACATA
>JAESQY010000043.1 GCA_016764915.1 Aliivibrio sp.
ATGAGAGTACTACTGACATTAGAAGATTTAAATCGAAGCGCTAATGTGAGTTATGTATCTGATTATATTTTAACAATTAAGACTGTAGCGTTTATCAAATTTGATCTTTACTCGCAGAAAAAATTTGATGCATTGCCAATTGATATTAGAAATACTCTCCTTTCGATGGATGATATAAAAAAGCCGTTTAATATTATGGATACATACGACAGGGCATGGGGTGAAGCACAAAAATAATCCTGATTACCATCGAGCCTCAGCCAGTTTTAAAAATACTGAGGTATCGTTGCAGTTTACGCTACCACTATACATCCTATTGTGTCGCTCTTTCTTCATCTCACGTTCTATATAACTCTTAGATATACTCGCGAACTGTCTCATACGTGACGCGCTTTCATGACAATAATTTGGACACTTAAAAATCATTCGGTGGTGCTAAATCTTTATCCACATATCGTCAATATCAGCACCATTCCAGATCTCGACAATACGCTCTAGCGGGTCGTAGTTCACTTCCATAATATGAGTATTGGGCACCATGCTTGGCTATTTCGTTTATAAAATAAATACTGAAGAAGATATATTTAGGCTGAAAATAATTTGACGTAAGTAACTATAATACCTACATAGTATAAATGTTATGCCACTATAATTCAGCTACACTCTCTAGCTGTAAAAATATAATTATTTAAAATACAACGGATGTGATTATGCAAACAACGCTAACTGCGAGCACGAGTAAATGGCAACAACGATTGAAGTCTTTAGGCCCTGGGATCATGATGGCGACAGCGGCTGTCGGTGGCTCTCACTTAGTCGCATCAACCAAAGCGGGCGCAACCTATGGCTGGCAATTAATTGGATTGATTTTGCTGGTCAATTTATTCAAATACCCATTTTTCCGTGCTGGGGTACAGTACACATTAGGCACGGGAAAAAGTCTGATCCAAGGTTATGCCGAGTTAGGTAAAGGTTATTTATGGCTTTATACAGGGCTAAATGTCATTTCTGGTATTGTGAATACCGCGGCACTGTTACTCTTTAGTGCGAGCTTATTGGGCTATTTCCTGCCTTGGTCATTGCCTTTAACCTCACTCGCAGCGGTTGTCTTAGCTATTTGCCTTGCCATCTTACTTGCCGGCCACTTTAAAGCGCTGGATAAGTTATCTAAAGTCATCATGGCAATCCTGGTTGTTACTACAGTCTCGGCCGTTGTTATTGCGCTTAATCAAGGTGCAGTGGCTCCAGCAGATTATGTTAGCCCTTCTCCTTGGCAAGTATCTGCGATTGGCTTTATTGTGATCATGATGGGTTGGATGCCAGCTCCGATTGAGATCTCAAGTATTACGTCACTGTGGCTGAAGAACCAGCAGAAACAACAGGAGGTAACGCCAGATTCAGCGTTATTTGATTTTAATGTCGGCTATATTGGTACTGCATTACTTGCCGTTGCGTTTGTTATCCTCGGCGCTTTAGTACTGCACGGTAATGGTACCGAGCTTAAAAGTTCAGGTATTGGCTTTTCACACCAGTTAGTGAGCATGTATGCACAAACGATTGGTGAATGGTCTGGTAACTTGATCGCACTAGTGGCCTTCTTTTGTATTTTCGGCAGTACCATCACGGTAATCGATGGTTACTCGCGCGCATTAGCTGAGTCGTATTTGTTGCTCACCAAACAACCCCTTGATCAACGTAAATACCACCAGGCATGGATGGTTGCAATCAGTGCCTGTGCATTGGCGATCTTATTATTCTTTACCTCGTCATTAATGGATATGCTCAACTTTGCCATGGTATTAGCGTTTATGACCACGCCAATTTTTGCGTTAATTAACTACCGTTTAGTCACCAAAACTGAATTACCAGATGCGTTAAAACTCAGCACCAGCATGAAACTGCTGTCATGGGCTGGTTTGATTTATCTGTTTAGTTTCTTGGCTGTGTTCATTTGGTGGAAATGGATCATGTAACGTCAAAATATAGCAAGGTGTTATGATGCTCATGGTACCTTGCTAGACTCTTAACCTTTACACTCTAAACCTTTATATTTTAGATTAAGCGTAACCTGCACGGCTATCATCGCACTCACTATCGGAATTATCACCATGTTTAACAAAGTCTACATTATCGCCTGCTGCCTCCTTCTATCAGCCAACATTACCGCCAGCGAACTAACCCGAATCGTACTTAAAGATGGAACGGAAGTGATACTGAATGACGATTTCACTTGGCAGTATGTTTTGTTGAGTACACCAGATACTGACGCTGTATCTGCACCATTAACATCAGCATTAAAATTAACGCCTGCAGTCATAGCTAACCCAGCATTAATGGCCACGAATGTATCGCAAGGCGTGCGCGTTACTTTCAAATCAGCGCAGTGGGATGATAAAGCGTTAGGGCTGGATTTCAGTATTGAAAATACCTCACCATTAACGGTGCTCAAAGTAACAATTTCCGCAACATTATTTGACGATGGTGGCAATAAGATAACAACCACCGAATTTAATGTATGGCAAGCAAAAAATAGATTACCAGAAACGTATTTACGTAAAGGTCAGCAGCGTAGTAGCCGAGTCTTCCAGCTTGATAATATTAATCCGGTTCAATGGAAAAAACAGTTCATCAGCCTTGATATTATAGCTGTAGAGACTCGATGATTTACACACGCAAATTATGTCAGGATAGTTTGTTCAGAATTCCAGAAACAGCGTTCATATTCCTGTCACAATTAATATTCCTGTCACTAATAGTCTAAACATCATAGATGGTCACGATTTGAATGATCACCCTAGGGTGCGCGCAGCCTGACTAGCGTGATCATTCAAATTCGGATAGGGATTGATAGTGTGTTTTCCTAAAATAGGTACTCAATTCACAGTATCAAGTCATCAGGTTTAACTACATATGAAATTAAAGCGACAGTAATAAATACAAAATCCGCGACAAGATAGAATATCTGCAAGTTTTCTGTCTAGCGGCCTCAATAGCCTCCTTGCTGTTGCAACATCAACTAATATATAAGTTCTCAGTGAACCTTTCGGAAAAGTGATGGTGATGGCGCAAGCATAACCGACAATTTTCGCCCCCATCCCATTGTGGTGGTTCTTTACCCTCCTTCTTCATCTCACGTTCTATATAACTCATGGATATACGTGCGAAATGTTCCGAGGCAGCAAAAAAAAGAACTCATATCTAATTCAAGTATTGATCAATTAAAAGTACTACCAGCCGTTGCGGCTGAATGTGAGAGGGTTCAGTACAAGCAGTTAATACGAAGGTGTTAGTAAGCAATGCGAAATATGTATTTACGCGAAACACTATACTGAATCCAGCCATATTGTTCATTGGGCTATAAATCTAAAGTTTTATCTTATTCAACAACTTTAGTGCGGATGATTTTAAACTAAAATCAGTTCGAGACCATTTGTTCTAAATCGCCAACGTAACTTAAGTAAGAGCCCAAATTGAGTTGCTCATTATAATTAAGTTTAATTCAACTTGGAGCTGGCTATTTATTTAACCGTTCCATTGCGACCTTCAATTCTTTGTGCTCACTCTTGCGATTGGTTTGTAAATGATAATAATATTCAACAAATTGTTGATATGAAGTACTTCTCAGAGCCAAAACACACAGTGACGGAAATAAAATACTTGCAACGTGTAAAGGCCACAGTTCTAATCCCAAATACATAAAACCGCTTATGGTAACGCCAAGCTGAAACGCACAATTATATATATTCCATTTGGAAAAAAAAGCAAACCCATGAATGATTATCATCAGGTTGGGGATACAAGCGAAAAGAGTCGCAATGCAGACCGCTGTTATCCAATATTCTGCGATTCCTACACGTTCAGTCATGTTAAACATCATATCAAAAATAACTATTGATAAACCGCCACCCATAATTAACAACATTATAACG
>JAESQY010000044.1 GCA_016764915.1 Aliivibrio sp.
ACCACTGGTACGAATATGGGAGCGTGCGCTTCGTTTCTCTATAATTTGCGTCAAGGCATGCATGATATCCAACATGGGAAATCAAAAGTCGTTATTGTCGGCAGCGCTGAAGCTCCCGTGGTGTCTGAGGTGATGGAAGGCTTCCGCGTAATGGGGGCACTGGCTGAAGATGAACAATTAAAAGCGCTGGATAATAGTGATGTGGTTGATAATCGCCGTGCCTGTCGTCCATTTTCGGATAATGTGGGCTTTACCATGGCGGAGTCGTCTCAATTTGTCGTATTAATGGACGATGAGCTAGCGATACAACTGGGTGCTAATATTTTGGGTTCGGTTGCGGATGTATTTGTGAATGCTGATGCTAACAAAAAATCGATTTCAGCCCCTGGTGTTGGCAATTATGTCACTGTGGCTAAAGCGATGGCATTATCGAAAGCCATTTTAGGTGAAAAAGGTGTTCAGCAAACGTTCGTACAGGCTCATGGTACAGGCACTCCGCAAAATCGTGTTACGGAGAGTCACATTTTAAATGAAGTAGCTAAAACCTTTGAGATTGATAATTGGGCCGTCACCGCAATTAAATCGTATGTAGGTCACTCCATGAGTGCTGCTGCTGGGGATCAACTTGTTGCCTCTTTGGGAGTGTGGAAATACGGCTGGATCCCGGGCATTAAAACCATCGATTACATTGCTGAGGATGTGCATCAAACTCACCTGAATATTTTGACAGAGCATGCTTACGCAGGTCATTGCGGCGAAAACTATAAAGCGGTGATATTGAATGCCAAAGGTTTTGGTGGCAACAATGCGACAGCGTTGGTTCTATCTCCAGCGCAAACTCTAACGATGCTAACTAACAAGTTTGGTGAAGATCGGATGTCTGTTTATCATGCGAGTAATCTAGCGGTGAAAAATAGTAGTGAACAGTCGGATCAACGTGCATGTGCTGGGAGTGAAACCATTCGTTACCAATTTGGTGAGAGTGTGATGGATGAGATGTCAGTTAATCTATCTCAAACAGAAGTACAGCTCTCCGCATTTGAGAAGAGCGTACCTCTGATACAAGACAACCCTTATAGTCAGTACTGTTAAAGAGTTAAGCTTTAGATGATGACGAATAAGGGGAAGAGCTTTAGTTTCTTCCCCTTTGAATTTGTTTAATACGTTCTAAAGAAAGAAAACAGTTGCACTGAAATCAACGTCGTAGCGTTTATTGTTATTTGTTTATTTATGCTTAATTATTGGTATTCATTGCGCAATGATTTAACGAAGATGCGAGAGTAGAGTATTGTAGTGTTCGAGTAAGGATTTCTGATATTTATGATAAAAATCAACGAGTAATAAGAAAATGTTGACTAACCGCTCACTTGTTATATCCGATATTAGTAATTTGTTTAAAAAACAGTCAATAAATAGGTACAATTTTCAAGATGAGTAGCCGGTTTTTTTTGTAATTAATCTAATGCTATAAGGTAAGAGACCAGTTCACTACTATACTAATAAAGTTATTGATATAAAAAGATTAGTGTCTGATGGTGAGGTGAATTGATGGCTAATAAAACTCGCAGTTTAACAAGTATTGATAAACGAAGTATGGTCCAGAAATTCTGGGGGATGATCGTTATTTTATTTGTTATTAACGCGGTCATTCTCATAGCGATTAACGCTTTGTTTTTTAATTTAGAGCAACGTCAAAAACTCTCTGATATAGATAATGCCATTGTTCTGACTAAACAATTCATCCAGCATGATTTTGATAGCAATTTAGCCAATATCGAATTTTTATCCCAAAGCCAACCAATTAAAAACTATGTCTCTTCCAGCATTGAATCCACTCATGGTCAAATTGAAGACCTCTTTGTGAATCTTGCAAAAACCTCTACGCTGTACAGTCAAATTCGATTACTTGATCTCAATGGTCAAGAGTTGGTTAGAGTAGATTATCGAGATGGAATGACAACGCGTATTCTGAGATCGCAACTGCAAAAAAAATCGGAACGTTACTATTTCAAAAATACAATAGCATTAGCTAATGGCGGCGTTTATACATCTCCTCTGGACTTAAATGTTGAGCAGGGAGTGATAGAGAGACCCTTTCTTCCTATGATGCGTTATGGCAAGCCTCTCTATGATGAAAACAACAACCTGAAGGGCGCATTAATTCTCAATTATTTTGGGACTGTTGTGTTAGATATTTTTCGTGATCAAATGAAAGCGATTCCATCTCAAGCCATGCTTATCAATAAAGATGGATATTGGCTATCGCATCCTAATCCTGATCATGAGTGGGGTTTTATGCTTAATAACAATCATAAGTTAAGCACTGAACAGCCTCAATTGTGGAATCAGATTGCTCAGGGTGAAAGTGGAAATACAGTCATTGGTGATAATCGTTATATTTGGCAATTGGTAAAAAATCAATACTCGGATATATCCCCTCTTAGTGATGATTGGAAGATAGTAGTGGTAGATTCTGCTCAGTTATTTAGTTTGTCCAAGGCCTTCTCTCAGCTGACTTTTTTGTATCCGGCATTTATTATTTATATTATTGGTCTGTTGTTGGTTTGGCTACTGGCAAAAAATCATGTTTTAAAGAAAAAAGCACAGCGAGAGTTAATTGGTCTCAATGGAACTTTAAAACAGATAGTGGCAGAGCGAACAAAAGAACTAATGGTAACTAAAGATATCACGATAATGAGTATGGCTACGTTAGCCGAAACTCGTGATAATGAAACCGGTCAACATCTAAGACGAACTCAAAATTATGTTAAAGCACTTGCTGATGAATTAAGTCATCACCCGAAATATCAAGCTGAATTAAATTCAGACACGATTCAGCAAATGTTTAAATCGACACCGTTGCATGATATTGGGAAAGTGGCAATACCAGATAGGATTTTACTCAAACCGGGAAGGCTTACACCTCAAGAGTTTCAGGTGATGAAACAGCATACCACTCATGGTTCCAATGCCATTTCTTTTTCAATTAAAGCGATTAGCCGAGAGCTCAGTTTGGCTCAAGATAGTACGTTTTTGAATATTGCTAGGGAGATTGCACATTTTCATCATGAGAGGTGGGATGGCAGTGGTTACCCGTCAGGCTTAAAAGGTGAAGATATACCGCTATCTGCACGGATAATGGCAATTGCTGATGTTTTCGATGCACTGGCGTGTAAGCGAGTTTACAAAGAGTCGTATGATCGTGAGAGAACGGAGAAAATTATGCTTGATGGCAGAGGTTCACACTTTGACCCCTTAATTTTTGATATATTTTGGGAGATAAGAGATGAATTTTGGGCAATAAAAGAGCGTTATGCCGACTTTATATCTTCAGATGAAGGGCATGTAGCGGAAGATCACAGTGATAGATTAACGAAAGAGTTAGTGGATGTATAAGAGATCGCTGCCCCTTGTAATACGATGGGTGTCGCTCCTTTTAGTCCAACCGATGATATGAACAGACGCTTTTTCCAACTGGCTTTGCGAAAGGGAAGATAACTGCACTGCTAAAGGTCTGGCGACAAACATCAGTAGGGATGGAGTAAAACCCCAACGGCTATCAGTGCAGCAACGCTCAATAATATTAGTTGGTATGACATAGAGTTTTCTATCATATTAGGTTTGTTGATAGTGAATCTTCAACAATTTTAATTGATGTAGAGTGGTATTGTGCAAGCAATTTTCCAGTGACGAGTATAGCTATTTTTGAACGAGCCAATTTGGTTTGGATGGTAAATCGTAATAACAAATGTTTAGGAGTATTTACCTATGATGGATAGGAGATCGTTGACATTGTTAGCTATGTAATCAGGTTTAATCTCCCAATTTTCAGGTTCTGAATGGCTGTATGCCGCAGCCACTGAAATTACTTTGGTATTTTCACCAAGTGCTGATTGTAGATTTCGTGCAAATTTAGTATCAGCTTCATGATCGCCGATATACATCAATAATGCACTATTGGAGTGGCCAAAAATTGTTTCTAAACATTTGATACCACCAAAAGGGTGTGGTTTTTGATTATCGTTAGATACATCGTTGTAGCCTACAATGGCTTTAAATGGTTCATCAATGCCATTAAACTTTAGTACGTTGCGTATATTATTTTGTGCGTTTTGAGAGCAAATACCATGATTAAGTCGAGAGAATTGTGTGATGACATTTTTGATACCAGTGAAAAGAGAGACCTCAGTTTGATTCTTCTCTTGATGCTCAGCCCACATGCTACCAGCCTGGAGCATTTGTTTGTATGATAATCCGTAAAAATCGACATATAGTTCCTGCCAGTTTTTAGCCGCATGATTTGCTTCGTGGTAAGAAGCTTCAGTTCGCAAATATTCAGGTAGGTTTTTACCGGTTAAATGAGGGGCAACTATAGACAAAATAGCTTTGGTGATATCTATATTTTTTGGTACTGAATTAACGAGCGTACCATCATAATCCCACAATACAGCGTCTAACTTCATATCATTACCTTATTGTTTTTTATAATGAGCACTTGTTCTGACTGAAGTTCTCGATATGATTTATGTTCTAAGTCAGCATGGGTCAAACTGAATTTCTGGGCTAAACTAATAAGCTCCTCTCTATAATGGTCTAACCTATCCTCTTCGTCGGTCATAATCGCAAACTCAGCAAAATCACCGAGACCATCTAAGTGATCAACTGTGACATGATACTTACCGATAAAATAGATACTGCGTTGTTTTTTCATTTCAAGAACTATGTCATAGCCCATTGTCTTAAGCATACTTTTCGCGTTGTGTGCATTGGTGATGTTAGTGGCTTCACAGCGGTCAGGTTCTGGCCCTTTTACTATCCAAAGCTTAATGCCAGAGGGTTCCATTTCTCGTATACAAACACTTTTCTTTTGATTTGAAAGGTGTTTATTTTCGGTGTCAAAATAGCAGTCAGAGTCTGTGTTATCTATAAGCATTACTTCATGTTTCATAGAGTGAAGCACGTCTAAAAATGCGGATTTTGAAGATAAATGATATTTTAGTTCAACTTCATATTTACCTTTAAAGTGTTCATGAACCATCATTATGCCCCCTATTCCCATCCAATCTATTGATGAGGATATTTTGTTGAAGTGATTGTTTTATTTAGCAGTGAATCCTATATATTGACAAATAATAATCCAATCGTAAAGCAACAGAGAGAGGGATAATGCAGAAAAGAAGAAAAACATTGTGAGAAATTGTATGTCTGGCAGGGGATATGCATCACTGAACTAGCGGCAATGTTTGTCCATTATCAAAAAGGAGCAGTTGTGTTGAATTTTGAGTGGAATGACTTTTATCAGTTGACTGAAGTTAGGTTAGATGAGCAGTATATTATTGTGATGAACGATCATGGTATGCAAAGGAAAATGAACAGGAAAACATACTATTTAAGTGCAGAGGATGTTTATAATAAAGCTCGTACTCTGATTGGAAAGCAAGTACAGCTACGCATCAGTAAAGACATTCGAAACAGCACCACTGGCGAATGGTTTACAGAAATTAGCGATTACCATTAATGAATTAGTATCCGCGTTATACTCCCTTCTAAATTGGCCTACATACCGAACCACTGACGAGCGTAATCGGTGACATCGAGCAAGTTCGGCTAAGTATTCATTCAATCAGTGGATGATAATGGCTCTGTATTTAGGGAGGCAGTAATGAATAATGTAATCGTGAGAAGGGATACTCTTCGATTTGAAAAGGTATGTAATTATATTGCCCTTCACCTGGATGACGATCTCTCTGTCGATAAGTTAAGTCTGGTTGCTCACTACTCTAAATATCACTTTCATCGCCAGTTTCAGTGTCACATTGGAATGAACGTTGGAAAATATATTGCCATGATGCGATTGAAACGAGCGTCTTATCAATTAGTGTTTAATGTGAATATTCAGATTATTGATATCGCATTGGGTGCTGGTTATGAGAATGCGGGGTCTTTTTCACGTGCTTTTAAGAAATCTTTTGCACAGACTCCAATGCAGTTTCGTCGCACTCCTCAATGGGAAGCATGGCACAAGGTATACCTCAATGCTAAACGCATAAATAGAGAGAGTGAAAACGTGAATATAGAGATAATTAATCGCGCTGAAAGCAACGTTGCGGTATTAGAGCATCAAGGTAGCCCTCAAAGTTTGAACAATTCGATTCAAACTTTTATTGAGTGGCGAAAACAGAGTACGGAGTCGCCAGTGGCAACGAGCCAGACGTTTGGTATCCCTTATAACGATCCAAACAATGTAGCGGCAGATGAATTCCGCTTTGATATTTGTGGTTCTATTGATGATGAGTTACAGGATAACCAGTATGGTGTGATTGCCAAGTCGATCCCTGAAGGTCGATTTGCCAAAATTAGGCATCTTGGTTCTCACGATAAAATGGATGCGAAGATCTACACATTTTATCGAGAGTGGTTACCCAAAAGTGGTGAAGAGTTGAGTGATTTCCCTCTGTTTTTTCACTACATCAACTTTTTTCCTGAAGTGGCTGAGCATGAGTTGATCACCGATATCTATTTTGCACTGAAGTAATAGTTAACTAACCTCTGCACATGCTAACACCATCAGTTTGTCTCTCAGCCATTTATGAGCAGGCTGGTGGTGATTTCGTTTGTGCCACATCATATTATGGATTACAGGCTTGGTAACAAATGGGGAAGGGAGTATTTGCAGATTAAAGTTATTGCCAAACTCTTTGGCCAAAGTGCTGCTTATGGTCCCAATACTTTGACTGGTCGATACCAGTGCCATCATTGACATTAAAGAGTGGCACTCACAACTTACGTTTCTTGGTCCTATGGCCTCTTCGGTAAAATAGTCCGCCGCGTATAACTCAGAACGACGCACTTTGATGGTAATGTGTTTTTCAGCGTAATATTGTGCTTTGTTAATCGACCCTTGTATGTTGTGATGGTCGTTGGCACAGATACAGACTATATCCTCTTCAAAAAGAGTTTGCGCTTCATAAGAGTGGTTTGGGTGTAAGCCAACATCAATAGCCAAATCTGCTTTTTGTAAACTGAGTTTCTGTTGTATCTCCTCTTCTTTATTTGGCGTTAAGTGAAATTCAATCTCACAGTTACCCATGGTTGGGTCTTGGTCTATTTTTTGTTGTAGCAATAACATCATAGGTTCGTTTGAGTAAACGGTGAAAGTGCGAGTAGACTGTGGGTCAAAGTCTGAAACATTACCAAGCGCGGAGTGAACCGATTGAAATGCAGGTTCTATCTCTGCTGCCAGTTGAACCGCAATATGAGTGGGGGAGATCCCTCGGCCTTCACGAACAAAAAGTTGAGCGCCGATCTGTTGTTGTAATCGTTTCAGTGCGCCACTGACCCCTGGCTGAGTCATCCCTAAAGCATCAGAAGCCAGAGTAATGGATTGAAGTCGATACACTTCGAGAAAAACCAGCAGCAAATTTAAGTCCAGTTTGTTGTCCATCTTGACTCCTTCCCCTTCACAATCAATCGATACATCACCAATCGTGATGTGTTAACTAAATTTTACTTTATTTTTTGTTATGTGTCTCTCTCATATACTCATTCCATCAAACGGAGATACCCCGTTTATTTAAATTGAATGTAATGAGAGAGGCACCTATGACGATTCGACTAACGACTAAAAAAGCATCCCTTGCACTGGCAATTATTTTTGCACTTCCTGTAACGGCGGCGAACCACGATCATGATCATGTATCGGGTGATTTAGAAATTAACGGCAAGGCGGCCACTCAAGCAACCATTAATGCGAATGCAGCCGTCAATGCGACGTTGAATTGGCAAGACCGCGACGCCTTTGAAAGAAATAACCAAGGTTTGATCAAAGCATTGAACGACTCTGCCGCTAATATTATGCGAAATGATTATGACTTTATCAGTCAAGACAGCATCGCAGATTCGGTTAACCCCTCTTTATACCGCCAAGCACAGGTGAATAATACGGCAGCGGGTCTGTATGAGGTGAGCGATGGTATTTATCAAGTACGCGGTACCGATTTATCGAACATCACCTTCATTCGCGGCGAGTCTGGCTGGATTGTTTACGATGTATTGTTAACCAAGCAAGCAGCAGAAATCTCAACCCAATTCTTTCTAGATAACATTCCTGAAGGTGGCGACCTACCGATTGTGGCGATGATCTATTCTCACAGCCATGCTGACCACTTTGGTGGTTCACGCGCTATTCAAGAGATGTATCCAGACGTAAAAGTGTATGCACCAACGGGTATGACCAAAGAGACCGTCGATGAAAATGTACTCGCAGGTAATGCGATGTCGAGACGTGCCGCTTATCAATACGGTGCGACTTTAGGGGCTCACGAGCATGGTATTGTTGATGCAGGCCTTGGTAAATCGATGTCTACTAGCTCAAGTGAGTATGGAAAAGGCGAAATTACCTACGTGGCACCAGATATCAGCATTAATAAAAACAGTAAATTCGAAACGCTAAAGATTGATGGATTAGAGATGATCTTCATTGATACCGCAGGAACAGAAGCACCCGCAGGTATGGCCACTTATATCCCATCAAAAAATGCGTTATGGACCGGTGAGATGATGTATCACGGTATGCACAACATCTATACGTTACGTGGTGCCAAAGTGCGTGATGCATTGAAGTGGTCTAAAGACATTAACGAGATGATCAATGCTTGGGGTGAAGATATCGATGTTCTGTTTGGTTCTCACTCTTCGCCAATCTGGGGCAATGACGAAGTGACCGACTTCATGAAGATGCAGCGTGATAACTATGGTTTTGTTCATAATCAAACGCTTCGTTTAGCGAACAGTGGTGTTGGTATTCAAGACATTGGTGATGCGGTGATTGAGGTTCTCCCTGAGTCTATTCAACAAGCGTGGCACACCAATGGTTACCACGGCTCATACAGCCATAATGCCAAAGCGGTGTACAACATGTACTTGGGTTACTTTGATATGAACCCTGCCAACTTGAACCCTCTAACAACGGATAAAGAGTCAGCGAAATTTGTGGATTACATGGGTGGCGGTGACGTTATCGTGAAAAAAGCGCACGCGGATTTTGAAAATGGTGAGTATCGATTCGTTGCCACAGTGTTGAATAAAGTGGTTATCGCTGAACCAAGTAACAATGAAGCGCGTCAACTATTGGCGGACACTTACGAGCAGTTGGGCTACCAATCGGAAACCATGGGATGGAGAAATACCTACCTAACCGGCGCACAAGAGCTTCGAGTGGGGACTCAACCAGGCACACCGAAAACGGCGTCACCCGATGTACTTGCTGAGATGAGCGTGACTAACTTGCTGGATTATATGGCAGTGAAAGTTGACTCAACCATTGCCCAAAATACACCGTTCACCATGAATGTTGTGGTTCCAGATATTAATGAGACCCATTTTGTTGAGATGTCGAATGGTAACTTGAGCAATGGTTTGGTGAACGAAATTAGAGACGCGGATGCCACACTGTACATCAACAAATCAGACATCACACAGATACTGCTAGGCCGAACCACACTGGAGAAGCTGTTTGCAAGCAAAGCGGCAGGTCTTGAAGGCAATACTAACGTGATGGAAAAACTGAAAGCTTCATCAGTCGAGTTTGATACTGATTTTGAGATAGTCCCACGACCAGAAAAAGGGCAAGAAGTAGATGCTCACCTGTATCACAAACATTAATTGATAACGCTTAACAGAGGGAGCTTTCGAGCTCCCTTTTTTATATAAGTGATTGTTAAATAGGAAATCAAAAAAAGTGACTTATACCCTGTTTATCGCTGCCAAATCGTGTATTTTTGAATCCATAAAGAGTGAGGAGATCAGAAATGACTGAATTTGAAAAAATGCTGAGTGGTCAAGCGTTTGATGGCAGTGACGAAGAGATTGAGGCGATCAGAGCTCGCTCATCAATCATTCAACAACAATTCAACCAAAGTTTGGTGCCTAGTGAGCGCGAGACTCAGTTACAAGAGTTATTCAATCACATTGGGGACAGTGTTGTTATGCCACCATTTCATTGTGAGTTTGGACAGACTATCTCGATTGGCGAAAGCAGTTTTTTGAATATGAATGTCACCATGCTTGATGGGGCAAACATTACACTTGGCAACAATGTACTAGTAGGACCTAGTTGCCAGTTTTATACCGCTTCCCACTCATTGGATTTTGCAAGCCGCCGCCGCTGGGAAACCTACTGCAAACCGATTGTAGTACAAGATGATGTGTGGATAGGTGGCAATGTCGTGATCAATCAAGGGGTGACTATTGGCGCGCGTTCCGTGATTGCTGCAGGTTCTGTAGTTAACAAAGATGTTCCTGCCGACTGCTTGTATGGCGGGAGCCCAGCGAAGTTAATTCGAAAGCTGCAGTAGCCGTTTACTGGTACTACGTGTCGTTGCTAACAATCAATTCCGTAAAGCCTGTTGTATCATCAAACTCACGAGAAAATTGCATAGAAGGGTAGTTATGAATGATCAGCTCTGCGGTGGTGTCGATAATAGTGCCATCTAATAGATGCCCACCAAAAACACGCCCAGTGGTGTCTGAGACCGAGATATGAATATGCTGATGTTGCGGTGTTAAGGTTCCCATAATTGATACTATTTCAAGTGGTTCATCTAACTGTAAGGTTGTTTTTGCGCCCGCGAGACGAAGATTAATTGAAGATAAACAGCCAACACATGAAGCAATACTGCCTGCTTGAATGTTATGTTGAGTGACAAGTTGAGCAATCGATTTTTTTAAATCAGCTCCTTGAGTGAATCGAATCGCGATGGGTATGAGCATACTATTGTTCCGTTAGAGGTTTATGGTTCAGTGATGCAGTTTATACTAAATGACTTCAACTTTTCCTCCTGATGTACTATCTCTACAAACCGTACATATCCCCCATAAAGAAGCTAGATAATTTGTTAATTATCATTGAGTTGTTTTATGTTGTGTGGTTGGATGTAGAAGGAATGTTGATTGTGACTGAGGGCATGAAATATATGGAAACTGAAAGACTCAAGCTTATGCCACCATCAATGGGTCTTCAGCCTCAACTGCTTGAAGCAATTGTGGAAAGTCAGTCTGAGTTGAGCGTGTACCTCCCTTGGGTACCGTTTGCGTTGACTGAAGAAGAGTCGATTGAAGATATGAAACGGGCGATTCATAAATTCGATAGCTTTGAAGGGGAGTTGCGGCACTTAATAATCGAAAAGAGATCCGGTCGCTTAGTAGGGTCATAGGGCTTATCATTCGTGATAAAACAGTGCCATTTTTTGAAATCGGGTATTGGTTACGCAACTCTTGTGTGGGGCTGGGTTTTATGACTGAAGCCGTAAATAGGATAGAGACAAAGGCGTTTGTTGAACTAAAAGCCAACCGAGTAGAAATAAAGGCGGCAGAAGAGAACATCAAAAGTTGGTCTGTGGCAAAGCGTTGTGGATATTCATTTGAAGGAACGTTACGTAATGATCGTAGGCTTCCATCTGGTGGGCTGAGTAATACGGTGGTTTACGCGAAAACGGGGTTATCGTAACCTTAAGCGGGGCATATATGTCCTATCTGTATTCATATAATAAGGTAGTCGTATGAAGGTAGTGTGGTTACACGGAGCGGCAGCGGTAGGGAAACTGACGGTAGCCAAAGTGCTGAATAAAAAGTTTGGCTATAAACTCTTTCATAACCATTTAGCCGTTGATTTAAGCCTATCAATCTATGATGAGTTTGGAGATAAAGAGTTCTTTGTTTTCACCAATCAGATCCGAAGAACAACGCTGGCGAAGGCTCAGGAAATCGGGGTTACGCATCTAGTAATGACGCACATGACTTGTTATGAAGGGGATATTATAGAAATTAACCGATACCTGAATTTCTTCGAAGAGCAAGGCATTGAGGTTTACCCTATTCATTTGAATCCCAGCCACGACGCAATTTTTGCGAGGTCGGGAGCTAGTGAAAGGGTGAATACACATAAAATTTCTTGCTCGAAAACCTTGTCAACGTTGCTGACAGACACTAAATTTAACGCGATTCAACATACCAACGCTCTCTCGATTAATAATACTGAGTTATCAGCTGATCAAGTGGCAAAAATGGTTGTGGAACATATCGGGTAGGGGAGGTTATTTAACAAGCAAGGACAGACGCCCTAGCCAAGCCTACATTAAACTGATAATGATATACCCAGATTTAACGTTTTCGGTGGGGGATGCTGGCTAAAAGTATCGAAATAGATAAATTTCGACGCTAAAAAGCATCAATTATCGTACTACAGGTGCGTTGAGTGTACGTTGAGAAATATATTTATGCGGCAGGGGTGATTTTAAGTCCGGTGTGTCGTTTTCGTTGCAGTTTATGGATGGCGTGGGCGTACGATCTCACCTCTCCCACTAAACTGGCTCGGTTTTTCTCAAGGGTGGTGCAGAGTTTAAGCCACTCTTTCTGTTCAATTTTCAATTGTTGTAAAACGGGCGGGGCAGAGGCATCAATCGCCCCTCGCTTATTCGGCTTTATCTGTTTTCCGCTCCAATCAACAATCTCTAGATAGTCATCCAATCTAAACGGAATACCTTTAATCATCTCGTTGGTTGGATTGCCAATAAAGGGATGCAGGCAAGGTGGCGTCAGTTTTTTAGATTTTAGGGCGGAGAGTCGCTCTTTGACTGAGGTGAAATCAGAGGTTTCAAGTGAGTCCGCCATGTTGGCGCGAATCGGGTTTAAAT